>DATIGQ010000176.1 GCA_035454605.1 Terriglobales bacterium | reverse complement strand
GGCTGCTGCAGCCAGCGGGGGCGGGAACAGTCACCGCGAGTCTGACATCGGCCCAGGCCGTGGAGGGCACCTTGCCCTACATGGCCCCGGAACAGCTCCGCGGCGAACCGCTGGATGCCCGCACCGATCTGTGGGCGATGGGTGCGGTGCTTTACGAGATGGCCACCGGCCGGCGCCCCTTCGAGCAGAGGCTGGCCACCACGCTCACCGATGCCATCCTGAACAGGGCGCCGCTTGCGCCGCGGTCCGCGCAGCCGGAACTCAGTCCCGAGTTGGAGCGCATCATCCTCAAATGTCTGGAAAAGGACGCGGAAGACCGCTACCAGTCGGCGCGGGAACTAATGGTGGACCTTCGCCGGCTGGGCGCTTCTACCGGATTCTCCACGGCCGTGGTCCCGCCGGCCATGGCTCGGGCTAGGCTGCGCCGCCTGTTTCCGGCTGTCCTGCTTCTCCTGCTGATCCTGGCCAGCGCAGGGTACTGGCTTCTGCGCCAGGAGCGTTTGCCGTCGCAGGCGAGCTCGATTCGCTCGCTCGTGGTGCTGCCCTTGAAAAATCTTTCCGGCGATCCCGCGCAGGAATACTTTGCAGAGGCCATGACCGAGGAGCTGACCAGCGAGATGGCTTTATTGCGCTCCCTGCGCGTGGTCTCCCGCACCTCTGCCGGCCGCTATCGGGAAGCCTCGAAGTCGGTGCGTGAGGTCGCGCGCGAACTCGACGTAGATGCCGTGATCGAGGGCTCGGTCTTGCGCTCCGGCGACCAGGCCCGCATTACCGTGCAGCTCATTGACGGCTCTACCGACCAGCATCTCTGGTCCAAGAGCTATACGCGGTCCGCCGCTGACGTGATCGGTCTTCAGCGTGAGGTCGCCCGGGAGATTGCCCGCGAGATTCAGCTTACCCTCACGCCTGAGGAGCAGCAGCATTTCGACTCGACCGCCACTCGTAATCCCCAGGCCTACGAAGCCTACCTGCGTGCCACCTACCGGTTGCAGTCGGTATTTCGCAGCGTGGAAGACGTCGATGCCGTGATTGCCAGCGCTGAGCAAGCCGTCGCACTGGACCCGAATTTCGCCGATGCCTACGTCGCGCTGGCCGCAGGCTCGGTGGGGAAGATTTTTGCCTGGCAGGGCGGGAACGAGTACGACGAGAAGGCATTCGTCGCCCTGGGCAAGGCCTTGGCGCTCGATCCCAACCTCGCCCAGGCCTACGTGATTCGCGGCGCGCTGTACTACACCAAGCTGCGTGGCTTCGATATCGCCCAGGCGGTGGCAGACTACCGTCGCGCCGTTGCCTTGAACCCCAATCTTGCCGAGGCCCACCACAACCTCGGTTCCGAACTGACCCACGCCGGCCTCCACGATCAGGCAATCGAGGAATTCCGGGCCACACTGCGCCTGAACCCGCACTCCGAAAGTGCGAAGTTCCGCATGGCGCGGGCCCTGTGGCAGTCCGGCCGCTTCGCCGAGGCCCTGGAACAATATGAACGCAACAATATCGTGAACTTCGAAAAGGCCGTCACTTTGGCCTATCTGGACCGGCAGAAGGAGGCGTGGGAGGTAGTGGACCTCCTTAAACAGAAGCAGGGCACCGCAGCCCATCGTGGCGGCGGGCCCGACGTGGCAGATGTCGCGGCCGTGCGCGCCCTGCTCTATGCCCGCGAGGGCAAACAGCGTGAAGCCCTGCGCGAGATCGACACTGCGTACAGGTCTGGCAAGGACAAGGACCACTTTCACCACGCGGCGTTCCTCATCGCGGCTGCCTATGCGGAAATGGGAAAGAAGGCGGACGCAACTGCCTGGCTCAAGCGCGTGGCCGACAGTGGAATGCCGAATCACCCCCTGTTCCGCGACAACCCCAGCATGCGCAAATCGCACGGCGACCCCGGGTATGAGCTGTTCATGACCCAACTCAAGATCCGCTGGGATGAGCTCGCCGTGAGCCTATCCCGCCCGCCCTCCTCCTGAAGTCCTCAATGAACGAATGAACCAACCGTCAATTCTCCGTGCCTCCGTGTCTCCGTAGTGAGTCCTCTCTCCACAAACCACTAGCGCTCCTCCCCGCACCTTGGCATGATGCGCTTGACCGCAGCCCGCCGGGGCGGGCGCGGCGAGGTGATGGCCATGGCCGCAGAAGTGGAACTGCTGGCGGAAGTCCCGCTGTTC
>DATIGQ010000175.1 GCA_035454605.1 Terriglobales bacterium | reverse complement strand
CCTTGTAACGCGGCCGGTAGCCCAGGTTGTTGGCCTCGCGGCCGGAGTTCCAGCGCCCCTCCTCGGCGTCGATGAAGTAGAAGCCGTGCTGCTCGCGCTGGTCGAAGCGGACGTTGTCGAAGATGAAGAACTCGGCTTCGGCGCCGAAGTACGCGGTATCCGCCAGCCCGGTGGAGCTGAGGTACAGCTCCGCCTTCTTGGCGATGTAGCGGGGATCGCGGTCGTAGCGCTGCTTGGTCACCGGATCGATGACGTCGCACACCATCACCAGGGTGGGCTGGTCGGTGAAGGGGTCCATCGCGTACCAGGACGGATCCGGAATCAGCAGCATGTCGCTCTCATGGATGGCCGCCCAACCGCGGATGCTGGAGCCGTCCATGCCGAACCCGTCTTCGAACGAGTCCTCGGTCAACTGGTCGATGGGATAGGAAACGTGGTGCCACAGCCCGGGGATGTCGGTAAATCGCAGGTCCAGGAGCTTGGCCCCGTTCTGCTTGGCAAATTCCAGGACTTCTTTGGGCGTCGCCATGTTTTCTCCTTGGCGTCCGCCGTGGCGGACGGTTGAGACGCCGGCCGTGGCCAACCCTTAGCTGAGGCCGCTGCGGCGCCGGTTGCACATGGGCATGGAATTCAGGATTCGGTGTGGGCTGCTACACTGGGAGCAGCCCCACGCAGTCAAGCTAATCTCTGCCGCCGGGTTTGTGAAATTGAATGTTTTTATGAGTGCGATAATCGGGGCTTATGCCGAAGTAAGTCTCCACCACTCAAGCACATGGGCTGTGGAAGTTCATGTCTGACCGGGGTCGCTGAGCATGGACTACGATCAACTGGAAACCTTCCTTGAAGTCGCGCGGCTGAGCAGTTTCTCGCGCGCCGCCGAGAAGCGCTTCCGCACCCAGCCGGCTATCTCCGCCCAGATCCGCGTGCTCGAGGAAGAAGTGGGCGCCAAGCTGCTCGACCGCTCCGGCGGCAAGGTGTCGCTCACCGCGCCGGGCAAGGTATTCCAGAAGTTCGCCGAGGAAGCGCTTGCCTCCCGCCGCCAGATTCTGACTTCGCTCGCCGAGATGGAGCGGGTTCCGCGCGGTGAGATCGTGGTGGGAGCCAACGAAGGCACCTGTCTGCACATCCTTCCGGAGGTCTTCGCCGAGTTCAAGAAGCAGTACCCCAGCGTTTCCGTGAGCATCCAGCGCTCGGAACGCGCCCGCATCCTCGAATCCATCATCGACAACTCGGTGGACTTCGGCGTCGTTTCCATGCCGGTGAACGACACCCGCCTTACGGTGGTGCAGATCCATCGTGACGAGCTGGTGGCCATTGCCGCGGCGCAGCATCCTCTGGCCAAGCTGGACGCCGCCAGCGTCAGCGATGTAATGCGCTACCCCCTGCTCCTGCCCAAGGTCGGACGCACACGCGACGCTTTGGAGGCCCTCTTCCACGAGCGCCGCCTCAAGCCCAACATCTCCATGGAACTTGATTCCAGCGAGCTGCTGAAGCGCTTCGCCGCCGCCGGCGTGGGCGTGGGATTCATCGCCCGCTCGAACGTGCTGGAAGACGTGCGCGCGGGCGCGCTGGTGGCGTTGCCGCTCGCCGACGCCCACATCCGCCGCGACCTGGCCTTGGTATTCCGCAAGGACAAGGCGCTGAGCCGCGCTGCCCTGGCCTTCATTGACATCGCCGTCAAGCTGAAGCCGGCGCAGACCCAGGTGGGCTGACCCCCGCCGCCGGCCTTGCCCTTTCCGCAGATTGTTTTCCGGCTTGTTTGTGTTACATTCTCTGACTTTGTAACCGAACGTTCGCGGAGGTAGTGGGCGTGGGTAAGGATATGGTTCCCAAACGGATCTTTCTCACTAAGGGTGTGGGAAAACACCGCGAACGGCTTACCTCCTTCGAATTGGCGCTGCGCGATGCCGGCATCGCCTCGCAAAACCTCGTCCGCGTATCCTCCATCTTCCCTCCCCATTGCAAGCTCATCTCCCGCACCCACGGGCTTAAGTACCTCAATCATGGTGAGGTGGTGTTTGCTGTGGTGGCGGAGAACTCCACCAAGGAACCGCACCGGCTGATGGCCGCGAGCATCGGCCTGGCTATCCCCGGTGACCGCTCCACCTACGGCTATCTGAGCGAGCACCACTCCTTCGGTGAGGATGACTTCACCGCCGGCGAATACGCCGAGGAACTGGCCGCGGAGATGCTTGCCACCACCCTCAATGTGGAGTTCGATCCCGACCGGTCCTGGGACGAGAAGAAAGAGATCTACCGCATCTCCAACAAGATCGTGCGCACGATGAACATCACCCAGTCCGCCGTAGGCGACAAGCGCGGCCTGTGGACCACCGTCATCGCCTCCGCCATCATGATCTTCGAGTGATCCGGCGATTGCCGATCGCAAATCGGGTCTAGAATCTCTGCGTGCTCCTTTACTTAGTACAGCACGGAGCATCCAAGCTGGAGGCGGAAGACCCGCAGCGCCCGCTCAACGAGGAGGGTGTGCGCACGGTGGCGCGTGTGGCGGCGCACCTTGCTCGCCTGCACATTCCCCTCGACGCTATTGAACACAGCGACAAGCTGCGCGCCCGCCAGACGGCGGAAATCCTCAACGCGCAAATTCGACCCGGGCGGGACGCACGCCAGGTCCCCGGCCTCGCGCCCAACGATGACCCTGCTATCACCGCCGTACGTCTGCAGAACGAGGCGTGCAATCTGATGCTGGTCGGCCACCTTCCCCATCTCAGCCGTCTGGCCTCCACCCTGCTCGGCCTGCCGCCCGATCAACCGGCGGTTCGCTTTCAGACGGGAGGATGCGTTTGCCTGGAACGCGATGCCGAGGGAAAGTGGGCGCTTCGCTGGATGCTGGTGCCTGAACTGCTCCCCTAGCGGGCGAAGCAAGAACTGGGGGATTGCAAGCACACTTGCAGGTACTCGGTCGCGTGTACAATTCTGGCGTGAAACCGGTGGTGATCCCGACAGCCTTGCTGCTCGCCACGCTTGCCGCCTCAGCGCAGGTGGGTGTCTCGCCGAAGAAAGATATCACTCTGGAAGAGGTA
>DATIGQ010000174.1 GCA_035454605.1 Terriglobales bacterium | reverse complement strand
ATAGCATAGATGTCAAGTGGCAATAATAGATATTGTCTCGTGGCTATTGGCTCTGCTGAGTGCCGAATGCTGAGTGCTGCCTTCACGACACGAAGTAAATATCCGGCTTGTCCACCACGCCCGCCATCTTCATTACTTGCGGCACCATGGGGGAGGAGACAAAGCCACGCGCCTTGTCCACGTCGGTGACCTCAAAGAGGATGAAGACCTCGTTGGGATTGTCGAAGTTGCGCAGGACGCGGTCCACGCGCAGCCCGGCCTCGCGCTGGGCCTCGGCGTGCGAGTCGAAGACCTGCTTCCAGGCGTTGAAGTCGGCAACCTTGTGGCGGACGAGCATGAGGATCATAGCGGACTCCAGAGGGTGCGAGAACATGGTAACCCATGGATCCGAACCAGCCCGCCTTGGCCGAAGGATGACCGTTTTCAGAGCCACCGTGCGGGCCGAGATTACCCTGCCCCGCTCTCCGGAATAAACGAACCAAAGCCTCCGACCGCGCTGCGGCGCAACCCTAGCATGGCCAGTGTCCGGTACCAGCTTCGTCGGAAGGCGGATGGCATAGAAACCTGGATTTCAGAAGGTCGCTGCCACTCTCGAAGGCTGGCGGAAAGAATCCGGATCCCCTGCTGTTGCCAGCGCAACAGGACATGGGCCAGATCCTCCTTGGGCGTCCCTGAACTCGGCTGCACCAGCAGAACCTGGCGAACATCGTGATCAAGCAGAAAGCTCGCCGAAGGAAAGTCTTGCGGGAACACTATCCAACGATTGTCAAAGGCGCCCTTGCCCAGCTCTCGCTGACCTTGAAGGCGCTCTGAGTCGAGGATGAATACGGGCGGGGCGTCGGCTGGCAATCGCAGGTTCGACAGGGTCGGGCTGTAGTCGCAAATCGCCTTAACGATGGGACCCATGTCGATCGCCACCGGATAAGGTGTGTGGGAAAGCTCCGGCTGAGGAGCAGCATTCAGCACCGGAACCGGACGCCTGCCCCGGCCGGCCAGAGCCATCGCCAGTCCAATGGATTCCAGGCCGGGCAAGTCGAGAACAATTGCTTCCCTCTGCGCTGCATTCGCCAGCCATTCCACTTCGAGGTTGGGAGTCGGGGTTGGTTCTCCCAACATCAGGCCACAGTCGAGTTGCGCAAAGGTTACAGGGCTCACCCACGGCGACCAAACCGAATCCAGCGGAGCCCAGACTGCAAATATCTCCTCGCGAGTCATGAGCGACCTCCGTTGGGATGAATAAGCACGGCCGCGTCTTGGGCTTCATGGTCAACCAAGGGTTTCCGCGCCACGCGGCCGTACACCCCGGCTCGCTTTCCGTCGACCGTGAAGACCCCGAGGCAGGGAAACAGTGGCCCGTCCTCGGCGACCATAGGAGTAACCGCGAAGCGGCGTTGCAGAACCCATTCTTCAGGTTTCCGTGTCGCTTGGCGGACGATTTGCTCCATTTGTCTGCATGGAGTCACGCCCCTCATGCCAATGTCCTCTCCCATCCTCCCGAGTGCCGGCTTGATCACCCATTCATCGTCCGGCAACGCGGTAATCCTTTCCGGTAGTTCGCTTGGTGGCATCACCTTGCGCCAGGTAGGCAATGGGGTTCGCAGATCATCCCAGATCAGGGGAAATCGCTTCGATTGCAGCACGAGCGCTGTCGCCGGATTGCTGAGCGGCGTTCGACTTCCGTTGAAGTAGGGCTCCCACGACTCGCTGGCAAGCTGCGGCATCCACTCAGCGGGAAAGAATCGGACTACGGCGTCTGGAACCTGCCCCGCAAAGCCGACGCTCAACTCGGCCCGCTGGTGACGCCATGCGAGGTGAACCGGGCTAACCGCGACAGCGCGCGCTCCTCGACTTCGAAAGCAGCGGCACAGGTATTCCATGACTTCGCGGTCGTCTACGTATGCCGTGGCATGCACCAAGGCCACCAGCGCCCCGGGACCGGCGTGCCCGAGTGTCTCCCGAACATAGGCTTCCGCCGGATTGGGAAGCGCCTTCGCCCCTTCATAATGTTCCGCCATCAGGGAGGCAAAACCGCCCGCTTCAATGAATCCGCCGGGAACATCTGCATTGACTTCCGAGAGCCTCCAGCCGTCCCCAGTAGGGTGAAAATCGAATCGCATGACGCGAACTCCGTTGGCCGGCGGCTGGGAACGGCGCAGCACTCGGCGAATGGCGCGGGGCAGACCCAATCGTCGGTGCAAGTCCCGCCTCGACAAGAGTTCTCGCTCTGCGACCAACGCCTCCGCTGCGAGCGACTCAGCCAGAGCGCCGAGTGCCGCCCATTCTGCCTCTCCAATCAGCAACGGAAAGGGGGCGAGCACAGAATGGTCTTCGCATTGAACGTCCCACTTGCAGCAGTCGAAAATCGTCCTCGTGCGCACTTTGTGCCAGGCTTCGCCCGATAGGGCCGGCCCGGGCCTGAGGGTGAGGTTCATATCGGAACACCTAGGGCAAAGACGTAGCCAGCAGCGATTGCCACGTAGACAGCCGCAGGCAACGCTGAGACCGCAGGCTTGCGCAAGGAAGAAGGGCGGAACAGCAACTCAACCAGAATCGCCGCAGCTAAGAGAATCAGGACCGGCCAGCAGAATCGGATGAAATCGGGTACGAGCCTGCCTTCGACCCAATCGCCAGCCACCCCCGCCCCTAGAATCAGTCCGCAGGCCACGAGGAAACCGCCCAACCTCACTCCGCAACTGAGGTCTCGCTCCACCGTGATTTTCTCTGACAGGCCACCCAACCACTCCAATGCGAACCAAAGCAAGAACAGCGTCAGGGTGCTCAGGCCTGCCGCCGCGAACACCACCTGGACTCCCGGACCGTCGCCAATGTTGCCCCCTGAGAAACACAGCGTTACACCGAGGACCGCACCGCTCACTGCCCAAGTGGCCGCCGAGTTACCCCGCTGAAGGGCGTCGTCACGCGCGTTGATGCCCAGAAACGGAAAAAGCGCGGCCGCAGCCGCCAACCAGGCTATTCCGAGGAGTTCGTAGAAGGCCAGATAGAACGGATCGTTCCGCACATCGTGGGACGCTGCGGCGCGCAGCACAAGGAGCATTGCTGCCGCACTCGCGACGGGCGTCAGGCCGAGGAGGCTCCGGCTCCCGGCCGATGACGTCAGTGTGGTCACCGAAAACAGCGGTCGGTACCAGGACCACCAGCCCGTCAACGCCACCACAATGCTGCCCAGAAGTGTTATGCCCTCAATGTCCATCTACCGACACTCATCCCCCGCAACGCATCATTAACACAAAATCGACCCCTTAGAATACAGAGGGTGCCCGTTGTTCCCGTCCCCCTTCCCTCCCGTCTGCATGGGGTCGCCCTTCCGGCCTCGATTCCTTCTTCACGGTTACCAAGGCCTTACGGCCCAGGCTACCGGTCATTCCAGCAGCCGTAGGCGGACTGCGACGATCTGAGGACAAGTCAATCGTCGGCGTTCCAGACAGCCACACTTCGCAGTTCGCAAATCGCACGCGCCTCGATTTCCTCCGTTGACCTTCCCTGCTTCGTTGATTACACTCGCCTGTTCGCTGGGGATCGGTTTTTTCGGAATGGCTGAAACACGACGCGTGGGTGTGGTGCTGTTCCAGCTTGGTGGGCCGGACAGTCCGGAAGCGATTGAGCCCTTCCTGTTCAATCTCTTCTGCGACCCGGACATCATTGATTTTCCTTTTGCGCGCCTGGGACGGCGGCCGCTGGCCAAGCTGATCTCCACCACCCGCGCCCGCAAGGTCGCCCACCACTACGCCTCCATCGGGGGCTGCTCGCCCATCCGCCGCAATACCGAGCGCCAGGCCCGTGCTTTGGAAGCCCGCCTGAACGACGGGGGTTTGGCTGCCCGATGCGTGGTGGCCATGCGCTACTGGCATCCATTCACGGCGGAGGCCATTCAGGAACTGGACGCTTTCGGCTGTGACGAGATCGTGCTCTTGCCGCTCTACCCGCAGTATTCCTCGACCACCACGGGCAGCAGCCTGAATGAGTGGAACCGGCGGTTTCACCGCAACGGCGCCCCGGTGCATGTCATCCGCGAGTTCTACACCCACGGGCAATATCTCGACGCGCTGGCGGAGAAAATCGAAGCAACCCTGGCCCAGTTCCCTTCCCCTGAAGAAGCGGAGCTTGTGTTCAGCGCGCACTCGGTGCCGCTGAGCGTGATTGCGAAGGGCGACCCCTATCAGCGCCATATAGAAGATACGGTCCGGCGGGTGATGGCGCTGGGCGGATGGCGGAACCGGCATCGCCTCTGCTACCAGAGCAAGGTGGGGGCCAGCCGCTGGCTGCAGCCCTCGCTGCGCGCCACCGTGCGGGAGCTGGGGGCGGCGGGCGCGGAGCAGGTGTGCGTAGTGCCCATCTCGTTCGTCAGCGACCACGTGGAGACGCTGGGCGAGATCGACCACGAGGCGCGCGAGCTGGCCGGGTCGCTGGGCATCCGCGAGTTCCGCATGACGCCCGGGCTGAATGATTCGCCGCGCTTCATTGCCGCGCTGGCAGGGCTGGTGATGGGACAAATTCGAAATGAAGAACTAGAAATGCAAAGTGAAGAGCCCGAGACGAGGCTGGTAGCGGCGGACTAGGAGATTTCGTGATTGGGTGACTTGCTGATGGAACCAAACGGCTCATTGGGGAGATTGCAAATCACGAAATCACCAAATCACGAAATCGCTCAATATCGAAGGTAGCGGACACGATGGCAACCCCTCCCAACACGGAAACCAAGACTCCGGCGACGAAATACGTAGGGACGCCGGCGGTAGGGACGTCGCGGGCGGCTGCGGCGGCGGGCATCGCCGCGGTGGGCCCGGAGCAGACCGACGTCAACCAGCGGCGGCGGCGCCTGGTGTGGAGCTGCGTGGCGGCGTTCCTGGGCGCGTGGTTCATCGCCTTCTTCCGCTTCTTCCTGCCGCGCACGCTGTTCGAGCCTTCCACCATCTTCAAGGTGGGCACGCCCGCCGACTACGGCCTGGGCGTGGACACGAAGTACCAGCAGGCCTTCCGCATCTGGGTGGTGAAGAATCCCGACCGGCTGTTCGTGATCTACGCGCGCTGCACCCACCTGGGCTGCACGCCCGACTGGAAGCCCAGCGAGAACAAGTTCAAGTGCCCGTGCCACGGCTCGGGCTACGACTACGAGGGCATCAACTTCGAAGGACCCGCGCCGCGGCCCATGGACCGCGCGCACGTGGACCTGGACGCCACCGGGCAGATCGTGGTGGACACCAGCCGCCTGTACCAGTGGCCCAAGGGACAGACCAATCACTTCAACGATCCGGGAGCGTACGTGCAGTTGTAACCAGAGAGGGCGAGGAGACGCATGGCCCACGAAGAAGAACCGAAGACGACCAGCGCCGCGCCGGGCGACGGCAAGAACGGCGACGCGCGGGTCGGCCTGGTGGAGCGGGTGAAGGAAGACGTCGGCTCGCTCAAGCAGGAGATGGTGGAGAAGATCAAGGAGCAGAAGGAGGGGCTGAAAGACCCCACCAAGACCCAGCTCTTCACCTCCATCTTCCGCCACAAGCACGACGACACGCCGCGCAACCGGGCGCTGGGCGTGCTCTCGAACGTCTTTCTGCACCTGCATCCGGCCAAGATCAACCGCGATGCGGTGCGCTACAGCTATACCTGGGGCATGGGCGGCATCACCTTCTACCTGTTCATCGTGCTGACCTTCACCGGCGTCCTCCTCATGTTCTATTACCATCCGACGAAGGTGCAGGCGTTCCGCGACATCCTGTACCTGGAACATGACGTTCCGTTCGGGAAGATATTAAGGAACATGCACCGGTGGGCGGCGCACCTGATGATCATCACGGTGTGGCTGCACATGTTCCGGGTGTTCCTGACGGGGAGCTACAAGCGACCGCGGGAGTTCAACTGGGTGGTGGGGGTGATCCTGCTGGTGCTGACGCTGCTGCTCTCGTTCACCGGCTACCTGCTGCCGGACGACCAGTTGGGATTCTGGGCAGTGACGGTGGGCACCAACATGGCGCGGGCCACGCCCGGGCTGGGACACGAAGGGCCGTTCGGGCCGGAACTGCACATGACGCCGTACAACGACGTGCGCTTCGGGTTGCTGGGCGGGTCGATCGTGGACTCGAACGCCCTGCTGCGAGCGTACATATGGCATTGCATCGGAATCCCGATCCTGGCGTCGGTGTTCATGATCGTGCATTTCTGGCGGGTGCGGAAAGACGGCGGGATCTCCGGACCGGCTCCGGTGATATTGGAGAAGGAGATCAAGGAACCGCGAAGATGATGGAAACAGTGGCTAGTGGTCAGTGGCTAGTGGCTAGTAACCCACGTCCGCGCCGAGAAGCGGGGCGCAGACGTGGGGCACCGTCGAGGGTGAGGTAGCGCATGGATTGGCATCAGTTGTGGGAGATCATGTCGGCGCCGGACAACGTGCCCATCGTGGCCATGATCCCGCTGCTGGGGTTCTACATGTGGCTGGCCTGGAAGCAGGCAAGTGCCAACGACCGGCTGATCGCGCAGCTGGAGACCGACCCGGCGATGGCCAAGACGCACCACCGCAAGACGTGGCCGTTCGAGGCGGGGTGGCAGAAAGAAGTGCACGTGTGGCCCTTCCTGCTGAGGATCGAGTTCCTGGCGGCGATCATCGTGACGGTGATCCTGATGGTGTGGTCGATCACGCTGAACGCGCCGCTGGAAGAACCGGCGAATCCCAACCTGACGATGAACCCGGCCAAGGCGCCGTGGTACTTCCTGGGACTGCAGGAGATGCTGGTGTACTTCGACCCGTGGATCGCGGGAGTGGTGATGCCGACGCTGATCATCATCGGGCTGATGGCCATTCCCTACATCGACACGAACCCGGTGGGCAGCGGGTATTACACGTTCAAGCAGCGACGGTTCGCCATCCTGACATTCGCGTTCGGGTTCATCGTGCTGTGGGTGGCGTTCATCATCATCGGGACGTTCATCCGGGGGCCGGGATGGATGTGGTTCTGGCCGGGACAGACCTGGGACCACAACAAGCTGGTGTTCGAGGTAAACCGCGACCTACACGAGATCGTGGGCATCACGGCGCAGCCGTGGATCGGGTTATTCGGAGCGGCGGTAACGGGGGCGTACTTCATGATCGCCGGCCTGGCGGTGCACACGTTGTTCAAGTGGACCAATCCCAAGGATTACAAGCGCATGAGCTTCCTGCAGTACAACACCATGATGATCCTGATGCTGCTGATGCTCTCGCTGCCGGCGAAGATGCTGGCGCGGCTGCTGTTCCGAATCAAGTACGTGTGGGTGACGCCGTGGTTCAACGTGTGAAAAACCAGTGGCTAGTGGTCAGTGGCTAGTGGCTAGTTGAAAGGCGCGCTTCGATCCCACCCTGTCGCTCCAACATCGGGAGCGACAAGGATGGGGCAGCCCACGGGCAAGAACTAACGCGGAGGAAATGAGTGGCTGAACAGCAGAAGCCGGATCCGATCACCAGCAGGTCGTGGGCGCTGCATTACCTGATCGCGTCGGTGCTGATGATAGGGTCGCTGTTCTGGGCGCTGTGGGACGAGGCCTACGGGCAGCGTCCGTGGAAGCTGTTCCAGGACGAGTTCAAGGCGCGATACGGGTCGTTCCTGGGACGGCTACGGACGCAGTCGGAGGAGTCCGAGGCGGCCATCCGGCAGGAGCCGGAATACAAGAAGCTGGCCGCGTCCCTGGAGGCGGCGCAGCAGCAGGCCGCCCCACAGATCAAGGAGCTCAACCAGAAACTGGAGCAGATGGCAGCGAAGATCGCGGCCGTGCAGGCGGTGTTCACCGAGGCCAAGGCGTGGGCGGACGCCGAAACCTACCAGGTGGAAATCACCGCGGACGCGCAAGCGAAGGAACGCAAGCGCCAGCGGGTGGAGGAGTGGAAGAACAAGAAGCAGCACAGTGTGGAAATCCCCGGTGAGGGAAAGCAGGTCTTCGATTACCACCAGCTGGAAGACAAGTACAACGAGCTGAAGGCGGAGCGCTCGCGCCTGACGCTGGAACTGGCCGACGTGCTGAAGCCGGTCAACGAGATCCGCGACCAGGCTGCGGCGTACATGGCGGAGCGGCTGACGTCGCTGACGCCGGAGCAGATCGACGGGTTGCGCAAGAAATACGCGGAGTGGGAACCGAACCTGAAGGACGTGCAGATCAACGTGGCGGAGACCAACGTGGTGGACCGCTGCGAGAGCTGCCACATGGGAGTGCGGCAGCCGGTAGCGCTGACGCTGGCCTCCATGACCGTGGGCAAGGAGGCGGACGCGTATGCGCGGGCGTTCGTGGGACATCCCAAGCCCGAGCTGCTGGACATTCACAGTCCGGACCGTTTCGGCTGTACGCCGTGCCACGGAGGCAACGGGCGGGCGGCATCCAGCGTGACCAAAGGGCACGGACGGCACAAGTACTGGCTGTGGCCGCTGTTCTACAAAGAGAACATGGAGGCGGGATGCCAGACCTGCCACGCCGCGGACATGGTGCTGGCCAAGGGGTACGACCTGGCGGAAACGATCAATGAGGGCAAGCGGCTGTTCCAGGTGCGGGGCTGCGTGGGCTGTCATCGTTACGAGGGCTACGATCCGGAACCGGAGCGGCTGATCGCGCTGAACCAGCAAGTGCGGCTGCTGGAGTCGCAGCGGAAGGAAAACCTGCGTCAGGTGGTGTTACTGCAGAAGCAGGCCGATGCGGCGCCGGACAACGAGACGGCGGCGGCGCTGAACCAACAGGCGCTGAACCTGCGGGTGGGCGTGAGCCAGATCGACGGGCGGCTGGAGCAGGTGGACCTGGAAATGCGCGGCCTGATGCGCGACCAGAAGAAGGTGGGGCCGAACCTGAAGGACATCCGGGCCAAGCTGCGGCGGGACTGGATCCCGGTGTGGCTGCACAAGCCAAGCGAATTCCGGCCGACCACGAAGATGCCGGACTTCCGGCTGAGCCAAGAGCAGATCCGGTCCATCTCGGCGTACCTCTGGCAGGCGTCGCTGAAGGACACGGTGCCGGCGCGCAAGACCGGGAATCCGGTGCAAGGCAAAGAGCTTTTGGAAACACGCGGATGCCTGGGCTGCCACTCGATGGGCGAAGGCAGCGAGATGCAGGGCGGCGACTTCGCGGCCAACCTGACGCGGCTGGGAGAAAAGGCGAACTACGACTACATCGTGCGCTGGATCCTGGACCCGAAGCAGCGGCTGCGTCCGTATTGTCCGCTGGAGAAGAAGGACATCGGTCCCGAGGACTACGCCAAGAAGGGCCTGCCCTACGTGTTCGACGCGGAGCATTCCAAGTGCCCGAACGACGGACGGGAGCTGCAGGTGCAGCAGATGACGGTGATGCCCGACCTGCGGCTGACGGAGCAGGAGGCGGGCGACATCGCCACCTACCTGATGACGCAGAAGCAAAAGGAGCCGTCGGCGTACGGGGACGCCTCCTGGATGGAAGACCCGAAGCTGAAGGAGGAAGGACGGCGCTGGGTACGGCACTTCGGCTGCGCCGGCTGCCATGAGATCTCCGGCTTCGAGGACGAGGGGCGAATCGGGACGGAGCTGACGGTGGAGGGTTCGAAGCCGATCGAGCGGCTCGACTTCGCGCTGCTGACGCATCCGGCAAAGGAAGGCATCGATCCGCTGACCGGCAAGAAGGGGCGGCCGTGGTACGACCACAAGGGCTTCTTCGAGCATAAGCTGGCCAAGCCGGACATCTACGACCTGGGGAAGATCCGGAGCGAGACGGAGAAGCTGCGCATGCCCGATCCGCACCTGACGCCGGAGCAGATCCGGGCGCTGGTGACCTTCCTGCTGGGCAGCCGGGAAAGCACGCACGAGCTGCCGCTGGCGGCGAGCTACGTGTACAAGCCGGGAGACTCGCGGCGCGACGTGCAGGAAGGCTGGTGGCTGGTGCGCAAGTACAACTGCACGGGCTGCCACCAGTTCCTGCCCAACCAGACGACGTCGTTCCTGCAGATGGCGCGGTACCAGGATCCGGACTGGAAAGAACAGCTGCCGCCGCAACTGCTGACCGAGGGCGCGCGGGTGAATCCGGACTGGCTGCTGCACTTCCTGAAGAATCCGGCACTGAGCGAGACCGACACGGCGCGGAACGGAGTGCGTCCGTACCTGAAGGCGCACATGCCGACCTTCGCGTTTTCCGATAACGAACTGCGCAAGCTGGTGCGGTTCTTCCAGGCCCTGTCGCAGCAGCCGATGCCGTACATCCCACAACCGATGGAGACGCTGACGGCCAAAGAGACGGACATGGCGCGCAGCCTGTTCACCTCCACGGCCGCGCCCTGCCTGAAGTGCCACGCTACAGGAGATCCGGCGCACGACCGCACCGCCACGGCGCCCAACTTCCTGCTGGCGAAAGGACGGCTCAAGCCGGGGTGGACGGAGCGCTGGCTGCTGGATCCGCAGGCCATCAGTCCGGGGACGTCGATGCCCAGCGGGCTGTTCCGCAAGCAAGAGAATCAGTGGGTGTTCAACGGCCCGGTGCCACCGTCGTTTGCCGGATTCACCCAGGACCACACCAAGCTGCTGGTGCGCTACATGTTCCAGTTGACGCCGGAGGAGCAGCGGAGGGCGGGAGCGCGCGGGCTGGCGCAAACGGGAAGGCCGAAGGTCCAGGTGGCCGGGGGCAGGAGGCAGGACGCAGGCGGGTCGAAATAGGTGTCAGGTCTCAGGCGTCGGATCCAGAAAGGGCGCGCGAGGATCCTGTCCGCACAGGCATATTCGCAGCAGCCGAAAACCGAACCGTTATTGAATCTTTGGGAACGGCAACGGCATTGCCCCTCGACTCCGCCCGCATGGCGGGCTGCGCTCGGGGTGACAGAGTTTTAGCTCGGTCGCGCTCGCTGGGGATGACAAACGCAAAAACAGACCGCTCAAGGTAGAATGGACAGTTTGGTTGCAGCAAGAATCCCTCCCAGGAAAGGTTGACGAAATCATGAGCAGAGCCAAGTGGTACGTGGCGGCGGCAGCGCTGATGGTGATGGCGCTGGCGGTCGCCGGATGTCAGAAGGAACAGACCGCCACCGAGGAAGCGCAGATGGCGCAGCCGGCCCCGGCCAAGGCCACGCCGATCGATCCGGCCACGGTAGGCAGCGTGAGCGGAACGGTGAAGTTCGAGGGCACGCCGCCCAAGGCGGTGCGCATCGACATGAGCCAGGACCCGGCGTGCAAGGCGACTTCCACGAGCCCCGCGATGTCGGAGATGGTGGTAGTGGACAAGGGCAACCTGGCCAACGTGTTCGTGTACGTAAAGGACGGGCTGGGCGACCGAACCTTCGACGTGCCCACAGAGAAGGTGACCATTGACCAGCACGGCTGCCGTTATCATCCGCACGTGGAAGGAGTGATGGCGGGGCAAACGGTGGAAATCCTGAACAGCGACGACACCACGCACAACATCCACCCCACGCCGGCGCCAGCCAGCGGCAACCGCGAATGGAACGAGTCTCAGGCCCCGAAGGCCACACCGCTGGAGAAGACCTTCGCGCGGGAAGAGCTGATGCTGCCGGTGAAGTGCAACCAGCACCCGTGGATGAAGATGTACATCAACGTGGTGAAGAACCCGTTCTTCGCGGTAAGCGGCGCGGACGGCACATTCGAGATCAAGGGCCTGCCGCCGGGCGAATACACCATTGCCGCCGTGCACGAGAAGCTGGGCGAGCAGACGATGAAGGTGACGATCGCGGCCAAGGAAGCGAAGACGGCGGAGTTTTCGTTCAAAGGACAGTAGAAACCAGTGGCTAGTGGTTAGTGACTCGTGGCTAGTAGGGGTTCCTCGATTCGCAAGAGGAGTCCGCGCAGCGGACTCCTCTTCGCGCACTCGGGATGACAGCGTGGGCAAGTCACGCGGAATGACAGCTTGATCGGGATGAGGGCGGCGCACCACAACGCGTATCACGCGGGACATCATCGGTTCGCCGTGTTCACGGCGGCGGTGACGTTCATGCTGCTGATCGCGGGGGCGCTGGTCACGTCGAATGACGCCGGACTGGCAGTGCCGGATTGGCCGACTTCGTTCGGGTCACTCTACAAGATTCCGCCCATGGTGGGCGGCGTGAAGTACGAGCACGGACACCGCATGGTGGCCCAGTTCGTGGGACTGCTGACCATCATCCTGGCGGTGTGGACGCACCGCGTGGAACACCGGGGCTGGATGCGCGGTTTGGGCTGGGCGGCGCTGGCGCTGGTGATCGTGCAGGGCGTGCTGGGCGGAGTGACGGTGCTGTTCTTCCTGCCGCCAGCGGTCTCGACCGCACATGCGACGCTGGCACAAACATTCTTCTGCACGGTGGTGTTGATGGCGTTGTTCACGAGCCGAGGCTGGGTGGAGGAAGAAGCGCGCATGGCGCTGGATGTACGACGGCCCCGGCTGACGACGCTGGCCGCGTGGTCGGCGGCCTTCATCCTGCTGCAACTGATCCTGGGGGCCGCCTTCCGGCACTCGGGGATGAAGCTGCTGCCACACCTGATTCTGGCGGGGGTGGTGACGGTGCTGGTATTGTGGACGGCGGTGCGCGCGTTGATGGACTACTCCCATGCCCCGGAAATCTTCCAGCCGGCGATCGTGCTGCTGGTGCTGCTGGTGGCGCAGCTGGGGCTGGGCTTCGGGGCCTACCTGACCCGAGTGGAATGGAGCCAGGAGGCAGCGCAACCGCTGACCAGCATGGTGGCGACGACGGTGGCGCACGTGGCGGTAGGCGCGCTGCTGCTGGCCGCCTCGGTGGTGCTGGTCGCGCAGACGCGACGACACCTGGCCGATCCAGACGAGTCACACGCCGGACACCGGCACAACTCCCGTACTCCCAAGGCGGTGCACGCATGAGCGCAGCAAGCCAGGCGCTGCGGATGGCACGCGGCGGAGTGGCGGGTGTGGCCGCCGACTACGGCGAACTGATGAAGCTGCGCGTCACCTCGCTGATCGTGATGACGGCGTGGTGCGGGTATTACCTGGGCGCATTGAAGGCGGGCGTATCGCCCTGGTCGTGGGCGGTGTTGCATGCGCTGGCGGGAATCGGGCTGGTGGCGGGCGGAACCGGAGCGCTCAACCAAGTGATGGAGCGCGAGGGCGACCGCCTGATGCGGCGCACCGACCGGCGTCCGCTGCCTGCCGGGCGCATGAGCACGTGGCACGCGGCCGCGGTGGGCCTGGCGGCAACGCTGGGCGGGGCCGTGTACCTGGCGCTGACCACCAATGTGCTGACCGGCCTGCTGGCGCTGGCAACCTCCGCAACGTATCTGGGACTGTATACGCCGCTCAAGAAGATTTCGCCGGCGTGCACGTTCGTGGGCGCGTTTCCGGGCGCGATGCCGCCGCTGCTGGGCTGGGCAGCCGCGCGCGGACGCGTGGAATGGGAGGCGGTGGTGCTGTTCGGGATCGTCTTCCTGTGGCAGTTTCCGCACTTCCACTCCATCGCGTGGCTGTACCGCGAGGACTACGAGCGCGCGGGAATCCTGATGCGGCCGGTGGTGGACGGAGACGGGCGGGCCACGGCGCGCGAGATCCTGTTCTATTCCCTGGCGCTCATCCCGGTGAGCCTGGCCCCCAGCTTCCTGCACATGAGCGGAACGGTGTACCTGGCGGGAGCGCTGGCGCTGGGCGCGGCGTTCCTGGCATTCGGGGTGCGGCTGGCGGCGGCCGGCATGCCGCCTTCGGCGCCGCGGTCGAAGGCGCCGGCGCGGCAGTTGCTCCAGGCATCGGTATTCTACCTTCCGCTGCTGTTCGCGCTCATGATGCTGAACGCCGCCGGGTAGAGATGTCTGCCGCACCGGCAAGAGAAGTCCCGGCGGTTCCCGCACCAGCCATGAGCCTTCCAGTGATCCAAGTCGAAGCCATCCGCCACCGCTACGATGGGCGCGTGGCGCTGGACTCGGTGACGTTCGAGGTCGCCGAAGCGGAGATCTTCGGGCTGCTGGGCCCGAACGGCAGCGGCAAGACCACGCTGTTCCGCATCCTTTCCACATTGATGCTGCCCGAGGCGGGACGCGCCGTGGTCCGCGGACGAGATGCCGCGGGCGATGCCAGCGGAGTGCGGCGCGAAATCGGCGTGGTGTTCCAGGCGCGCAGCGTGGACGTGAAGCTGACCGTCACCGAGAACCTGCGTCACCAGGGACACCTGTATGGACTGCGGGGAGCGGCGCTGGATGCGCGTATTCGCGAGATGCTGGAGCGGCTGGGATTGGCCGGGCGCGCGGACGACCGGGTGGAAAAACTCTCGGGTGGAATGCAGCGGCGCGTGGAGCTGGCCAAGGGCTTGCTGCACCGACCATCGGTGCTGCTGATGGATGAACCTTCGACGGGCCTGGATCCGGGAGCGCGGCGCGACCTGTGGCAGTACCTGGAGATGCTGCGCGACAGCGAGCGGGTGACCATTGTCACCACCACGCACCTGATGGAAGAGGCGGAGCGCTGCGACCGGCTGGCCATCCTGAATGAGGGGCGATTGGTCGCGCTGGGGACGCCGGCGGAGTTGAAGAACGCGATCGGCGGCGACGTGATCCTGCTGGATGCGCGCGATCCCGAGCGTACCGCTACACGCCTGGCAGAACGGTTCGGCGTCCAGCCTGCGGTGATCGACGGGCGCATCCGCCTGGAACGCGAGGGTGGGCACCGATTCGTGAATGAAGTGATGGAGGCGTTCCCGGGAGAGATCCGCGGCATCTCGGTGAGTGAGCCGACGCTGGAGGATGTGTTCATCGACCGCACGGGACACCGGTTCTGGAACGAAGGGCAGGAACCATGAGCGCGACCGCCGCACGAGCCGAAACGCGAAGCGACGCCCTGCTGTTGCCGGTGGCGTCCCTGTGGTGGCGGGAGATCGTGCGCTTCTACCGGCAACCCAGCCGCGTGGTGGGCGTGATCGCCTCCCCGCTGGTGTTCTGGCTGGTGATCGGGTCGGGCTTCGGGACCAGCTTCCGCGGCGCGGGCGGGAGCGATCCGCATTATCTGGAATATTTCTTCCCCGGGGCGCTGGTGATGATCGTGCTCTTCACCTCCATCTTTGCCATGATGTCGGTGATCGAGGACCGGCGGGAGGGCTTCCTGCTCTCGGTGCTGGTGGCGCCGATTCGTCGCTCGGCCATCGTGCTGGCCAAAGTGCTGGGCGGAACGACGCTGGCCGGCATCCAGGGACTGGCGTTCCTCATCTTTGCGCCGCTGGTGGGGGCAAAACCCGGGCCGGCGGAGTTGCTGCTGGTGGGGCTGATTGTGTTCCTGATGTCGTTCGCGCTGACTGCGTTGGGATTCGCCGTGGCCTGGCGACTGGATTCGACGCAGGGATTCCACGCCATCGTGAACCTGTTCCTGATCCCGCTGTGGCTGCTTTCCGGGGCGCTGTTCCCCATCCACGGGGCGTCGGGATGGATCCGGGTGCTGATGCGGGCGAACCCGCTGACCTATGGCGTGGAATCGCTGCGGGCGGTGCTCTTCCCGGCCGCGGGAACGACCTCGAGCGGATTGCCGCTTTCCGGCGCCCTGGTGGTGCAAGCGGCGTTCTGCGTGGTGATGTTCGCCATCGCGTATCGCGAGGCCAACCGGAGAACGACCAAGCCGGCAGCGTGAGGACGATGGACTACAGCGTCTTCCCAATTATCAACGCCACGCTGAACGGCACCAGCGCGGTGCTGCTGGTCACCGGGCGGGAGATGATCCGGCGCAAGCGCGTGACCGCGCACCGGGCGTGCATGGGCGCGGCGGTGGCGTGCTCGGCGCTGTTCCTGTGCTTCTACCTCTATTACCACTACCACGTGGGCTCGGTGCGGTTCCAGGGACAGGGATGGGTACGGCCGGTGTATTTCACCATCCTGCTCTCGCACACGACGCTGGCCGTGACCCTGGTGCCGATGGTGATGGTCACGCTGGCGCGCGCCCTGCGCGAGCGCTTCGACCGGCACAAGGCCATCGCGCGCTGGACCTATCCCGTGTGGCTGTACGTTTCCGTCACCGGCGTGGTGATCTACGTGATGCTGTACCATCTGTTCCGGTCATGAAGGCGGCGCGGGTGCGGCTGAAGATCGACATCGGCGGGACGGTGGGCGACGAGGCCTGGAAGGCGATCCGGCATTTCGATCCGGTCGAGAGCGTGGCGTATGGCGAAGAGTTCGGCACGAGCGGCGAATGCCAGCATGCGCCGGGCGCTCCTCACGCCAAAGGAGAGTGGCGCGGGGCGGTGATCCGTCTGCAGACGCCGCTGCTGGCACAGTACGCGGTGACGCATTACCTGGAGCAGAAGCGAGTGATGGATGCGGATGTGGAGTAACTACGAATCGTGAACTGCGAACTCTGAACTGACGCCTGGGATCTTGCCCACCGAACCTACATCTCTTCCAACAGCCACGCGCTCGGGCATGTCCACGCGCGCGCGAGTGATCTTCTTCACGGTGGCGTGGCTGATCGTACTGATGCCGTTCCTGTTCTGGCGCAGCACGTGGTTCGGACGGCCGCTCTCAGACAAGGACGTGGGCGAGTACCTGCGCGACGACTCC
>DATIGQ010000173.1 GCA_035454605.1 Terriglobales bacterium | reverse complement strand
CATGGTAAGCACTCCCCAGGCCACCATTGCCCAGACGAGCGCCGAGACCAAGTAGGCGGCTCGGGCGGCGAAGCCGCTTACTACCAGGCCGAATAGAGGAAATGCCGCCAGCCTGCCGAAGACTGCGGCGATCAGGCTCAGAGCGCCTAACATGTTGAACACCCCCAGCACCAGAACCGGCGTGGGGCAGCGGTCCGTCCAGCGCGGATGAGGGTCGCGCGCCTCCACCGTAGCCTTGACGTTGCCGCTCGAATAGAACAGCAGAATGGTTCCGGGCGTCACGACGAACAGCATGGTCAGGAAGAACACCGCAAAGCCGATGGCGAACATCTGCGCGCCTTCGGCTCCCGGCGGCGGGCTGTTTGGCATCTGCCGCGTCATGCGGGGCAAGAGGAAGGCGAAAAGCGGAATCGTTATCAACCCCGCTGACAGCCACATCCAGCAGTAGGCCACAGTAAGTGCCCGTGCCCAGCGTTGCGGCCATATCGAGCCTCCCGCCAGCACGAACGCAATGGCTGCCATGCCCAGGTAAGTCATCGAAATCTGGATGAGGTCCGCGCGCGCCGAGCCCGCCTGCGCCTTGGGCGCTATCGTCAGGCTGAGCAGCAGCAGCGGGATCATGCCCAGGATGGCCAGGCCTAACAAGCCCTGCAGAATCCCGAACACCACCAGCCATGTGCTGCGGTCCTTGTAGCCGGAAACTGGAGCCGGTGTCGCCATCGTATCGGTCGGCTACCCTAGCACGGATTCATGCCGCGTCGGGCAATGACTTCAATCTTGTTCGGAATCCTGCTGATTGCTGAGGGCCTGCCATAGAAATCCGCGTTCATCCGCAGCAAGAAAACAAAAGGCACAGAACTTTCTCTGTGCCTCCGTGCCTCAGTGGTGGATCTTGCTTTTTTAGCCTGCCAGCCGCTAGCCGCTGCTACTGAACCGTTCCGTTCCCGTTCCGCTCCTCTGGCGGGATGACCACTGCCGCCGCCACCTTGTCGCCGGGTTCCAGTTGCAGCAGGCGGACGCCCTGGGTGGAGCGGCCGGCCTCGCGGATCTCCTTGGTCTGCACCCGGATGATCTTGCCGAACTGGCTGATGACCATGCACTCGGAGGTCGCGCTCACCAGCATGATGGCCGAGACCTTGCCGTTGCGCGCCGTGGTCTTGACGTTGATCACGCCCTTGCCGCCGCGCGACTGCAGCCGGTACTCGCCCACGTCGGTGCGCTTGCCGTAGCCGTTCTCGGTCACCGAGAGGATCATGGTGTAGTGTTCTTCGATCTCAGCGGCGCCCTCGGCTTCACCTTCAGCCTTGGCCTTGCCGTTCTTCTTTCCGGCCGGCGCAGGCTCTTCTTTCGGAGTCACGGCCATGCCCACGATGTAGTCGCCCTTGCCCATGTCCATGCCGCGGACGCCGTAGGCGGGGCGGCCCATGGGGCGCACGTCGCTCTCTTCGAAGCGGATCGCCATGCCTTCGTGCGAGGCCAGGAAGACGATCTGGTTGCCGTCGGTGAGCCGCGCCGCCACCAGTTCATCGCCCTTGTCGATGCCGATGGCGATGATGCCGCGCGACATCACGTTGGAGAAATCCTTCAGCTCGCTCTTCTTCACCGTGCCGTTGCGGGTGGCGAAGAATACGTACCGGCCTTCTTCTTCCAGGTCGCGGACGTTCAGGATGGCGCGCACGCTCTCGCCGGGCTGCAATGAAACCAGGCTGGCGATGGCCTTGCCCTTGCCCGCGGGCCCCACGTCGGGCACTTCGTACACTTTCAGCCAGTAGACGCGCCCGGTGTTGGTGAACACCAGCAGGTACGCGTGCGTGGAGGCGATGATGAGCTGCTCGACGAAGTCCTCGTCGCGGGTGCGCATGCCGATGCGTCCGGTGCCGCCGCGCTTCTGCTGCCGGTAGGTGGAGATGGGCGTGCGCTTCAGGTACCCGGAGTGCGACACCGTCACCGCCACCTGCTCGTCGGCGATGAGGTCTTCGATGGTGATCTCCGCGGTCTCGTCCTGGATGACGGTGCGGCGCGCGTCGCCGTAGTTCTTCTTCACCTCTTCCAGCTCTTTCACGATCACGCCGCGCAGCTTCTTCTCCGAGGCGAGGATGGATTCGTACTCGGCGATGCGCTCGCGCACTTCCTTGAGTTCGGCGAGGATCTCGTCGGTGGAGAGCCTGGTGAGGCGGTAGAGCTGCAGTTCGAGGATGGCGTCCGCCTGCCGCGGCGTGAGCGAGCCGCCGCGCCCGCTGTGCTCCAGGATCTCCTTGTCGGTGATCTTGAGCTTGGCCTCGAGCAGGGCCTGCTTGGCTTCCTGGCGCGAGGCGCTGCCGCGGATCAGCTTGATGATCTGGTCCAGGTTGTCGAGCGCGATCTTGTAGCCTTCGAGGATGTGCTCGCGCTCGCGCGCCCGCATGAGCAGGAACACGGTGCGCCGGCGCACTACGTCCACGCGGTGGTCGATGAAGTGCTGGATGGCCTCCACCAGCCCCATCTCTTTGGGCTGGCCGTTGACCACGGCCAGGAAGATCATCGAGAACGACTCCTGCATCTGGGTGTGCTTGTAGAGCTGGTTCAGGATGATCTGGGCCTCGGCGCCGCGCTTCAGCTCGATGACGATGCGCATGCCGTCGCGGTCGCTCTCGTCACGAATGTCCGAAACGTCGTCCACGACTTTGTCATTCACCAACTGCGCGATGCGCTCGATGAGCTTCGACTTGTTGATCTGGTACGGGATCTCGGTGACCACGATGGCCTCGCGCTCCTTGCCCATGCGCTCGATGCCCGACTTGGCGCGCATCATGAAGCGCCCGCGCCCGGTCTTGTAGGCCTCCTGGATGCCGCTGCGCCCGTGGATGAATCCGGCGGTGGGGAAGTCCGGCCCCTGCACGATCTTCAGCACTTCGCCCAGGCCCGCATCCGGCTTGTTCACCAGCAGGATGGTGGCGTCCACGATCTCCGTGAGATTGTGTGGCGGGATATTGGTGGCCATGCCGACGGCGATGCCGCTGGCCCCGTTGACCAGCAGGTTGGGAACTTTGGTGGGGAGCACGGTGGGCTCGACCGTCGAGTTGTCGTAGTTGGGCGCCATATCGACGGTGTCCTTGTCGATATCGGCGAGCAGCTCCTCGGCGATGCGGGTCATGCGGCACTCGGTGTATCGCATGGCCGCGGGCGGGTCGCCATCGACCGAGCCGAAGTTTCCCTGGCCGTCCACCAGCGGATAGCGCATGGTGAAATCCTGCGCCATGCGGACCAGCGCGTCGTAGAGCGCTTCCGGATTGTGCGGGTGGTAGCGCTTCAGCGTCTCGCCCACCACGCCGGCGCACTTGGAGTAGCGCTTGTTGTGGAGCAGTCCCTCCTGATACATGGCGTAGAGCACGCGACGATGCACGGGCTTCAGGCCGTCGTACACATCGGGCAGCGCCCGCCCGATGATGACCGACATGGAATAGTCGAGATACGAGCGGCGCATCTCCTCCTCGATGTTGATGGGGAGGAGATTGGCGGCGCCGGGACCGGTAGGTCCGCCGGGACCGCCGGTGGCGGGCGGTTGGCCGCCCTCGGGATCGAAGGGAAGAACGGGGTTCTGCTCGTCAGCCATGATGAGTTCTCAGTTCTCGGTTCTCAGTCAGTTGCCAGTGCCCAGTACCTAGTACCCAGTGAACAGCCAGAATCAAGGCGGAGAAAGGCCGGGAGCGGCCGGTTGGGGAAGCGCCGCGATGTACCGTAACTGCTTGCATTTACTGGATGTTAACCGCCAGATGAGCCGACTACATTCTAGCACGAAACGGGGCCTTTTCTTAACCACAAAGGGCACGAAGGAACACGAAGTTTCGGGTGGGTTCGGTGGACTCGCTTGCCCCGTCGAGCCCAAAGAAAGTGTGACCGCAGAAGAAGCGGCGGCACCTCATGTCCCTTGGTGCGTCTGTGCTTAAGCCTGATGCTACGGGCGGGTGATGACCTGATTGGGCGAGGAGGCGGGAGGCAAGCGGAAGGCGATGCCGCGCTCGTCGTTGGCGGCGATAGTGGCGGGGAGATCGAGTTCAGCGAGCTGGATCTTGCGGGAGCGGCGGTCGGAGAGGTCGTAGAGCACCGGGCCCACGATGGCGAAATTCGTCACCTCGCTGCGCTTGCCGTCGAGGAAGACCAGGACGGCGGGCGGGAGTTCGCGGGGGCGCTCTTCGTCCTCCTGCACAGCGCGCTGGCGGCGGTCAGCGGGACGATCGGAATCGGCGCGGCGAGAGCGGCGCGAGTCTTGCCCACCTTCGTCTTCATTTCGGGCGGGCTCGAGGCGCGAGTAGTTGCGGCGCACGTAGCGATCGCCCTCGCGCTCCAGGATGATCAGTTCCGGCGGACGGTCTTCGCTCTCGCGCTCCGGCATGACGACGACGGGCGCCGGTTGTTCCACCACGACCACGACCGGCTGCGGCGCGGGCGTGTAATTGCTGTACCAGGGGAAGAACACCGGAGTCACGAAGCGCGGGATGCGATCGTGCGGCATCTGGGGCGCCGACTGCGTGATGCGGGCACCGGTGAAGCCGGCAGGGCCGAGTGAAGTGACGCTGGCGGGAACGCCGGGAGTGAGGGGCGTCGGGCCAGTACCGATGGAGGTTACCGAGGGCGGCACGCCGTGGATCTGGGCGGCGGCGGTCGCAGCGACCAGACCAGCCATCAAAACGGCCCCGAACCAGCGGCGCATGGCTCCATCATACTCCGCTCGGCCGCGTCAATACAGGCGCGGAACGACGATGCCGGGGCCGAAACGCCGCCGGCCGGTGCGCCGTGGCGGGCCGCCTAACGGGTCGGAACCAATTGCTTGAGCTCTTCAAACCAATGGACAACGATGTTGTAGTGCGTGGGTGATGGATATTGCGGATTCAGCAGCATCACGAAATGTTCTCCGTCCGGCATGACGTCATAAAAGGGAGGGTCTGCCTGAAACTGCAGATCGCCAAACTTCGGCGCATCCAAGACCACATGCTCCCGGCCAACCGGGCTGCCTTGCACGTCCAGGGTGACTGCGGCGAGTTTGTCGCCCTTCAGGAAGAAAAGTTCCCGCCCGTTGCGGGCCCAAGCCGGCCACGTACCGCCCTCGGTCGAAATCCGCTTTCTTCCGCCGGGTGAGCCAACTGGGCGGACATAGACTTCATCCCGGCCGGTTTCGTTGGAAACGTAGGCGAGCCAGCGTCCATCGGGTGAGAATTTCGGCGCCCATTCATCGGCGTCCGTAGTTTGAAAGGGTTGTGCCTTTCGGTCGCCGTCGAGCGGCATCAGCCAGATGTCCCGCTGCCGGGAAGGATGAATTTCCACGAATGCCAGCGTCTTGCCGTCCGGTGAAAAGGACCCCGGATACCGTGGGTACTCGCCAGCCGAGATCTCCTTCGGTTCTCCGCTGCCGTCTGCCGATTTCCAAAAGATCTTGCCAACCCGTGTGCCGAACGCGACCCGAGTCCCATCCGGGGTCCATTGCGGGAAGATCTCGTCTCCAGGCTTGAAAGTCAGGCGAAGCGGCGTTCCATGGGCGACGTCGTAGGTCCAAAGATCGTTGTTGACTGCAATCACCGCCGCAACGACAGACCGGCCGTCGGGGGAGAGAGAAAACTCCAGCGGATGATCGCTACCGTCCGTAATCAGCCGAACCTCACCTTTGCGATCCACCATCGCCAACCTGGGCCCGCCTTTCAGACCCGATCTGGGCTCGTAGACCAGCATCCCATCCGCTGATACGGAGTACATGGAGTGGCCGACCGCGTCCGTCTCCAAACCACCGGTGACGGAAACCGGCGTTCCGGTCACGGCGAGCCGGGAAAGATCGAATGGAACGGCCAGCAGCGCGCCACCCCGAGCATAGAGGAGATGTCCTGTACGAACGTATCGCCCATTGTTCCCGCCGCGGATCAGAATCCGTGGTTCTGCCGCGCCCGGCTCCAGCACGGCGATGTCCTCTTCGTCCGCTTTCATGGCGCGGGCTGGGGCCGAGGTAAACAGAATGCCCTTGTTGTCAGGCAGGATCTGTGGGAAGAGGTACGCAATGCGGTCCTTTTGTGCATCGGTCTTCAGCAGAAGCCGCGGTGTACCTCCACCTGCGGACACAGTCCAGATGCCGGCATTGAACTGGGGTATGAAGACGATGGTGTTATCCGGGCCCCAAGCGCCACCGATGAATCCTGTCCCCCCTCCGGCGAATGCCCCCGGCAGAGTACAGATGGCGACCGGGGAGCCGCCACTGACCGGTACCTTTTTCAATGTGTTACCTGAATTGAAGCCAATCCATAGGCTGTCGGGAGAAAAGAACGGGTACTCGGCATCCTCCGTGCCGTTGATCAGTTTCCCCTCAGACTCCCGAAGTTCGCGCAGAAACAGATGCTGCCTCCCACCCCGCGACACGACGTAAATAATCCAGTTGCCGTCCGGTGAGATGGCAAACGTTTGGGTGTGAAATCCCGCGCCGGGTATGGCTCCAGGCGCCGACGCAATACGCAAATGCATCGGCGCCTGCTTCCGGTCGGAAGAGCGGGCACTGATCCACCAGGACGCGCCGACCATCGCCGCGCCGACAAGCAGCGCCAACCCCCACTCGCGCCAGTGCTTCCGCGGCGCTGCCGGGATTAACGGCGCAATTGCGACGGGTGCTTCGGCAATCCACTTCAGCTCGCGTACGATGTCGCTGGCACTCTGCCAGCGCTCCTCCGGGTCCTTGGCCAGGCAGGTCTTCACCACGTGCTCCAGCGCCGGCGGCGTCATCGGCTGCGCCTTCGAGATGGGCTCTGGCTCTTTCTCCAGAATCGCGCTGGCCACGCTGATCTGGCTCTTGCCATCGAACGCCCGCCTCCCCGTCGCCATCTCGTAGAGCACTGCGCCCAGCGCAAAGATGTCCGTACGCGCGTCCGCTTCCTTGCCCTCGATCTGCTCCGGCGACATGTACTGGAACGTTCCCACCACCATGCCCTGCTGCGTCAGCGGAGTGACAGGACTCACCGGGTCGGGTGCTGTGATGGCCGTCGCCCCCGCTGCGCTCGACGGTGCCGCCGCACCTGTCGGCTTGGCCAGCCCGAAGTCCAGCAGCTTTGCCCCGGACTTGGTCAGCATCACGTTCCCCGGCTTCAGATCGCGGTGCACGACGCCCTGCCGGTGCGCCTTGTCCAGAGCGTCGGCAATCTCCATCCCGATCTTCAACAGTTGCTGGGTCGGCAATGCGCCCCGGAACAGCTTCTGTGCCAGGGTTTCCCCTTCCAGGTGCTCCATCACGAGAAAGTCCACGCCGCCCTGGCTGCCGACGTCGTGCAACGTACAAATGTGGGGATGATTCAGGCTGGAAATGGCCCTGGCTTCACGCTCGAAACGCTGCTTGCGTTCCGGATCCGAGGATAGATGCTGTGGCAGTACCTTGATGGCGACCGTCCGCTCTAACCTTGTATCGCGGGCGCGATACACCTCGCCCATGCCGCCCGCGCCGAGAGGAGATTGGATCTCATACGGACCGAGCTTTGTGCCAGTAGCGAGCCCCATCGCTGGCGCGCATTATAGCCCCGACACTTGGACGTATAACGGGCCTCGCGGATATTTGGCCGCTGCGATTCCGGGGGAGGCTCGTTGTTGCAGGCTCTTAGAACCGAGGCAGGAGCCAGAGGCAGGCGAGGGCGTTGAGCGCGAGGGTTACGAGCAGGACGGCGCGGGCCAAGCGCGAGGGCGGGCCTTCGAACTCTTCTTCCAGCAGATCGGCGAAGACGCCGGCGACGAACAGGCACAGGAAGGGCAAGGCGAGCACCAGGTTGCGGACGCTGAGGTAGAAAGGTGTGGCCAGGGCCAGCAGTGCCAAAGGCAGTCCTATCGCCAAAGGCGCGAGGTTGCCGAAGTAGCGGGAGCGGCGCGAGCGGAAGACGGTAAGAAGCGCGAGGCCGAAGAGGAGCAAGGCGGGGAGACAGGCAAGGAACAGCGGCACCACGGCCGGCCAAGGTATGCCGCCCGAGGCGACGCGCGGACGAAAAGCAAGGAAATAGCCGACACGCAGCGAGGCCACAAGATCCATCCCTGCCCAGAGATGCACGCCACCAAAGAGGCCGCCGGCAATCGCAACACTCAAGGCGGCCCAGACGAGCGCGGCAGCCCGGCGGTGGGGCGCGAGGTAGAACAGGAAGGCCAGGGCGGGCAGCAGGCCGAGCGCGGCGGGATAGAGCGCCGCAGCAGCCAGGCCGAGCGAGAGGCCGAAGAGCGCGGCGCGGAGCAGGCGGTCGCGCGCAGAAGCGTCGAGCGTGTGTGAGAGCGCGATAGCGTAGAAGACGGTGCCGTAAAAGCCCCAGGCCGCGGGGGCATCGGGGCCGATGCGGGCCGCGGCCAGGATGGAGAGCGGCGAGAAGCAGTAGAGCGCGAGCGCGATGTATCCGCCGCGATTGCCGTAGAGGCGATGGGCGACGTACCAGAGCGATCCGCCGAGCAGCAGGCCGAAGACGATGAAGGACAGCCGCGGCAGCCGGGGGTCAGCCTTCCAAAGGGTCAGTTCAAGCCAAAAGCCGGGGTGGGCGGCAAGGCGCACGATGGGCGAGCTGGAGGCGTTCCCGGCGGCGAGTTCTTCCTCGTCTACCCGGCGCCCGTCGGCCATCCAGAAAGCCTGCGCCAGGAAGAGAAACAGGAAGCACAGGGCGATGAGGCGGGGCCGAGTCATGAAGGGAAAGAGTTAACCACAGAGGGCGCGGAGGAGCACAGAGACATTTGTGAACTGTGATCTGCGAATCAGGCGTGGGGCGAAACGCCTATTCGACGATGACGTTGATTCCTGGTGCGCGTCTAACACCTCGCTTGAGGCAAGAGCCGGGCTGGCTGCCCTCGGTACGTGTCCTTGCCGGCGAGTTCCTCGTCCCGAGCAATCGCTGTCCGCAGGTGTCGAATGGTCATGTGGCCTCTTCTAGTGATGTTATCCCTTGTCGCACGCACGGCCCTGTTTTCTGCAGGACAGAAACAACCTGAATCCGCAATTCATCCTGGCTCGTCTTTCACCGTCACGCTAGCGCCGGGACACAGCCACGCGTATTCCATGAAACTCGAGCGCGGCGACACAGCGCTGCTTGTTGTGCGGCAGGTTGGGGTGGATGTAGTCGTCGATGTAATCGCTCCGAGCGGAAACGTCGTTGGCTCCTTTGACAGTCCCACCGGCCGAAACGGAGACGAGATCATCGAATTCGAAGCGAGCGACTCTGCCGACTACACCATCCGAGTGCGTCCTTTCGACGAAAAGGAGCCGAGCGGACAGTACCGGCTGGAGTTCTCGTCCGTGCGCAACGCCGAGCAGACCGCCAAGGTGATCGAGCAGGCGCAAGAGTGGTTACTTGAGAACAGCCGCTCTATCCCGGTATCAGGGATCATCCCAGAGAGTTCGAGTCTGCCGACCCTTGAGGGACTGCTGCGCGAAACACGGGTCCTCGGAATTGGGGAAGCGACGCATGGAAGCCGTGAGTTCGGCGACTTTCGCCTTTCGCTCACGAGGCGCCTCATTGAACGCAATGGGTATCGCATCGTCGCCATCGAAGGCAGCGAGAGCCGCTTCCGATACCTTGCCCCCTATGTCAGTGGCGAAGTGCCGAAAAGCGATGAAATAACGAAGCGCATCGAGGTCGGGTGGATCGGAAGGCGCAGCCAGGCAGATCTTGTTGAGTGGGTCCGGTCATGGAACATCAAGCATCCCATGGATCAGGTGCAAATCGTGGGAATCGACGCACAGGACAACGAGGATTCTCGGGAGATCCTCGGCCGGCTCATTGAGAAAGCCTACGGTGAGAACGCTGTAAAGCGCTGGAAAGAGGTCGCGGCAGAACTGAACGCGGCCGACGAGCAGACGCAGGTCTTCGGGGACTCGGGAGTGAATTCCGCCGCGAGGCAATTCCTGTTGGAGGTGAAGGCGATGTTGGATGTGGATGGTCCGCTTCTCCGGGCGCGGTTCGGAACCGAGTTTGAGGCAGCTCAGCAGGCGACGGAGACGCTCGTGGAATTTGCCGACTTCAATTCCAGCGGAGACGATGGCACGATCCATCACTCACGGGACTGGTATATGGCGAATCGGATCCTGCGCGCCTTGCAGGAGGCTGGACCTGAATCCCGAGCGGTGTATTGGGCGCACAACGCTCATGTCGTTCATCCGAGCGGATCGACTGCAACGGCAGGCGGACTGCTGCGCGACGTGCTGGGGTGCGGATACTCGGCCATCGCAGTGACATTCGGGCAAGGAGGATTTGTCGCGCAGATTCCTAACGACGCTGAGGACAGGCTGGCGGTTTCGACACTTCCGCCGGCACCGAAAGGTGCGATTGAAGCACTGTTTTCGCGGCGACCAGAAGCTGCTTTGGCAGCGTGGGGGTGCCAGCCCCAGCAGCTGCCCGAGTGGTTTGCCATCCCGCGGCGGATGCATTGGGTGGGTGGTCTGTTCAAGCCAGGGACCGACGCTGCGGAAGCGTTCCGGCCATTCATGCTTGCAAGTGACTTTGATGGCGTCGCGTATTTGCCAACCGTTACCCCAGATCCGATTCCAGGCGATCGACCGCTCATACCAGCACGAAAGCGTTAGGGCTCGCGCCCGCTCCAGAAAGTTGCCAGGCGTCCTTGCCGAGGCATCTCCACGGAGCTGTGGAAGATCCGCAGGCATCCACCTGGGCTACGGCGCAGAGGCATTTGCGAACTGTGATCTGTGAACTGCGAACTGGATGCCGTCTATAATCCGCCATGGTCCGCACTTCGGAACCGGGAGCCATCCGCATGAGCGCAGTTTCCAAAGTACCGTTGGAGCCCTGGCCGGCGCTGCCGCTGGAGGCGTGGAAGGACACCTACGCGACGCTGCACATGTGGACGCAGATCGTAGGCAAAGTCCGCATGGCGCTTACGCCTGCGGTGAATCACTTCTGGCATGTGACCCTGTACGTGACGCCGCGCGGGCTCACTACCTCGACGATGCGGCAAGGAGCGCGGCTGGTGGAGATGCGCTTCGACTTCCTGGACCACCGGCTGGTAATCGACACCAGCGACGGGCAGACGCGGCCCGTGAAGCTGGAGCCGCGTACCGTGGCCGACTTCTACCGCGAGGTGATGTCCACGCTGAAGGAATTTGGCGTGGAGCTGCGTATCAACGCCAGGCCGGATGAAGTACCCGACCCCATTCCGTTCGCGGAAGACACCGTGCATGCCTCCTACGACGCCCCTTACGCGCAGCGCTTCTGGCGCATCCTGGCGTCGGTGGATGCGGTGTTCCAGGAGTTCCGCTCGGGATTCCTGGGCAAGTCGAGCCCAGTGCATTTCTTCTGGGGAAGCTTCGACCTGGCGGTGACGCGGTTTTCGGGACGGCGAGCGCCGGAGCGCCCGGGGGCGGACGCCATCACGCGCGAGGCGTACTCGCACGAAGTGATCAGTGTGGGCTTCTGGCCGGGCGCCGGTTACAAGGGACCGGCCTTCTACGCTTACGCGGCCCCGGAGCCGCCGGGCTTTGCCGAGCAGAAGGTGAAGCCAGCGCAGGCGTTCTACGACCCCGGGATGAAAGAGTTCCTGCTGATGTACGACGATGTGCGGCAGTCGGCGGACCCGCGCAAGGCGCTGCTGGAATTCTGCCAGAGCACCTACGAGGCCGGAGCGAACTTGGGAGGATGGGACCGCAAGGCGCTGGAAGCGGCGTGAGTCAAGAAACTCAACCACCGAGGAACACGGAGGAATCTGCGAACTAGGAACTAACCGACACGTCCGGTCGCTACTTGCCGTACTGCTCGGCGCCGAGGAAGTGGAGGGAGACGTAGGGTTCGTCGCCCAGGACCCAGGCGTCATGGCCGGGGGCGACATAGGCGAGGTCGCCGGGGCCAAGTTCGAAATGCTGGCCGTTATCCATGGCGATGGCGGTGCGGCCGGAGACGATCAGGACCACGTGCTCGAGCTGGCAGGTGGGCGTGGAGCCCTTGGCGTGCTGGGACCATTTCCAGCCGGGCTCGTAGGTGGCCCGGCCCACGGTGAGAGAGCCGATGCGGACGGTCTCGAACTTGCCCTTCTCGAAGTGAACGACCTCATCGGGCTTTTCGAAGCGGCGGATGATGACAGGGTCCAAGGGGCACCTCCCGTTCTGCAAGAGATGCGGGCGGTGTGAGGTTGGACTCGCGATTCACACCTTTCAGCACAGAGGTCACAGAGGTTCACAGAGAATTTCTTGTCTCCGTGTTCCCCTGTGGCCTCCGTGGTTCCAAGCTTCTTACCACCAGTAGTGCGCGGTGTAGGTGATGACCTGCTCGCCGTCGGGCGGGAGGGTAACGCGGAACTCTACGGTCTGAGCGTCGGTCTTGATCCACTTGTGTGAAGCCAGGCGGACCTCCCAGTTGGTCCAGCGGTAGAGGTGCTCGACCACGCGGACTTCGACCGGTTCCTTCTTGTGGTTGCGGACCTTGATCTCGAAGCTCTCGTCCATCCACTCGTTCTTGACGGAGTCCAGGCGGAAGTTGGTGCGCGAGCGCTCGCCGACGATATCGAACGCGTTGCCGGTGTAGACGCGGACCTTCTCGTCCTTGGGAGTGTGATCGATGACGTTCTCGCCGGTGAACTCCAGGCGGCCGTCATCGTCGCGGCGGTAGAAGCGCAGGCGGCCCTTGGGCAGCGGAATGCCGAGGCCGTTGGCCTCGGTGTTCTTGAACTCCTGCATGACCCACACCTTGGGATTGGACCGGGTGCCGTAGTCGCGGTCCTGGCGGATGTTCTCCATGTTCCAGCCGCGGTAGCGGTTGGGATCGATCCAGGCGCCGTCATAGACGTAAAGGCGCTCGGCCTTCACGCCCGCCGAGCGCACAAACTCCACCTGCTTGGTCTCGCGGTCGCGCAGGGTGGTGGGGCGCAGCAGCGAGTAGAGGTGATATTCGTCGAACGACTTTTCGGTGACCACCGGACGCATGCCGCCGGCCACTTCCGCGCGGGACGTGACCACGTCGTACGCCTCCATGGCCTGGGCGGGCTGGAGCTTGGAGACATCGCCAGCGATGAGCTTGATCTTGGCGTTCTCGAAAGTCTTTCCGGTCTGGTTGTCGATGGTGACCCAGCCAACCAGGTCGAGGACGTCGCCCTTTTCGGGCGCGACCAGGTTGTAGTCGGCCTCCCAGCGCATGCCGCCGGTGAGGTAGGAGAGTTCGGCGTCGAAGCGGCTCTCGCGATCGGTCTCGATGCGCCAGTCGAGCGCGGGCTTCAGGATGTTGTCATCGGCGAGGGCTGGAAACAGCGGCTGGCCGGGCAGGCCGAAGCGCAGCTTGCCTTCCACCTCGATGATGGGTTGTGAAGCGCCGCCCTGCATCATCGCCATCTGTGCCTGGTAATAAGGCTGGCCATACTGCTGCCAAGCCGCGCGGTGGGGCACGTAGCCGGAACGGATGATCTTGCCCTGCACGATCCGCTCGGCATTCTGTTCGCGGATGAGGAAGTCGATGGTCTTGCCTTCGTAGAGGGAGAGCAGCAGCTCCTGGGAGACCGGATCGTTACGGTAGTTCTGCTCCAGGATCTGCAGGCGGACGTGCCCGGAGGGGTCGCGCAGGATGACGGAATCGGGCTCCAGGAAGGCCGTGGTTTCCGTATAGCGGACCTGGTTCACGCCGGCCCGCAGGTCGAGCGGGAACGTCTGGCGCACGACGGCGAAATTCTGGTTGTAAATGGTGAGCGCGGGTTCGGCTGCCAGCGCGGCGGGCACGAAGGCGAAGATGGCCAACAGCACAAGGAACAGGCGTCGCATAAGGCTCCTCTCGAAAGCTTCCATGTTAGCCCGGCCGGGAATGAGTGTGCAGGCACGGTTGAATTTTCCCGGCCCGGGCTTGCGTTCATTCCTAGAACGGGGGCCGAAGAAGAACTTGCAAGAAAGACTTTCACCACAAAGGACACGAAGGAACACGTCGGCTTCGGCACCAAGGAAGAAGAGGCACGGATCTCTCCGTGCCCCTGTTTCATCCCTGGCGAGCGTCTCATTTGGCTGACGCTTGCGCCCCATGCGGGGTGATGTAGCGCACTACATCAAGCCGGGCGAGCTGCGCGAGCTTGGCCACGGTGACACGGCCGATGATGAGCTTGGAGGTCTTGGGGTCAAACCTGACCTCAAAGCCCAGAGCGCGCAGCTTAGCCAGGCTGGCGTCGCTTTTTTCGGTGAGCCAGACCGCGACCTCGAGCTTGCTCGCGGCGGAAAGCTTGCACTGGCCGCGGCGCAGGGGCTGCAGGACTTCAGCTTCGTGGCACTTGGCCACGCGCAGCAGGCCGGGATCGAGGCGCGCTTCCCAGGTGGCCGGGCGATCGACGCGGACATCGGCGATGCGGTCGGCTTCCTCGTCTTTCATCTCACGCACGACGCGACCGTTGGTTGAAACCTGGCTTCTGAGTCCGCCGCCGATTCCCGCACCCGACTGCCGCATGGCTTTGTTGGCGGTCACAGGGGCGGAGGCAGGAGCGTATTGCATCTCGCCGGGCTTCCCGAACACGCCTTCAGGGCTGACGCCTTCCGGCATCTCGACCGGCACCTGGATGAGCCGCGGCTGGCCGTCTTCGGTGACGGTCATTTCCTCAACGGCGACGAAGGAGGTGAACTGGGTCATGAGATGGAAATCGAGGCCGAGCTGGGTGATCTCTTCCTTTACGTCCTTGCGCGCCGCGCCTTGCTGGATGCCGGCGTAGTCGCGGGCCATGAGGTCGTCGATCTTCTGGCGCGCCCAGAGAGAGGCGAGCACGTCGTGGCGGTCTTCGGAAGCGGGAAGGCTCACCTTGATCTCGCGGACGAAGTCCTCGCCGGCGCGCTTGCCGCGCAGGCGGATGACGCCGCTCGAGGGCACGCCGTAGCGGCCGGTGACGATGACCGGCTTGGCGCTGAACAGGTCGGGCAGGCGCGCGGGATAGACATCGGCCACGGGCAGGCCGTTCCAGTCGATGGAGAGATCGGTGAGCAGGGGCGTGCGCACGCGCTCGTGGAAGCGGCGCGCGGCGGCGGAACCATCGTCGTTGAGTGCGACGTATTCCACTTCACCGCGGCTCACTTCCGCCATCTTGTCCAGCAGGAAGCGGTTCACGCTCTGGCCGATGCCGAAGCTGAACACGCGTGCGTTGGGATGCTTCTGCACCTCGGCGACGATCTCCATGTCGTTGCCGACGTAGCCGTCGGTCATGAAGCAGACCACGCGCAGGTGCTCCTGGGAGTCCGAGGGATCGAGCGCGGCGCGGATGGCCTTCATCATCTCGGTGCCGCCCGAGCCCGAACGGCCGGCGAGGAATTCCTGCGCCAGAGCCAGGTTCTTGGGCGTGGCCGGAACCGGTTCCGGAAACAGGACCCTGGTGTCGCCGGCGAAGGTGATGAGGTTGAAGGTGTCGCTCGGGTGCAGGCCGTCGAGCGCCAGCTTCATGGCTTCTTTCGCTTTCTCGATGGGGAAGCCGGACATGGAGCCGGAAGTATCGAGCACGAACACGATCTCTTTGGGCGTGATCTCGGATTCCGGGATGCGATCGGGCGGCTGCAGGATGAGAGTGAAGAAGCCGGTGGAGCGCAGGCTGTTCTTGCCCGCCGGAGTCTTGTGGGTGAGCACGGCGTCCTCGATGCGGCCGCCGGCAACGTCGTAGCGCAGGATGAAGTCCTTGTTGGGGATCACCGCCTGCTGCTTCAAACGGATGGCGGCGCTCGAGGCGCTGGTGCGGTCGGCGAGGATGGCGTGCGAGGTGGAGCGGAAATCCTGAATGGGGACGCCGGCGTCGAGCGTGACTTCGAGCGAGACGTCATGACCGGCACGCGTGCCGGGAGTGTGGACGCCGGCCACCGGCGGCGTGATGCGCGAGGCGTCAGGGACCTGGTCGGTGTCCGGCGCCCAGCCGCCGCCCTGTTTCCCGATCGCCATCGAGCCGGGGATGTAGCGCGGTCCGACGACCATGGGGAAAGAGAACTCGTAGGCGCCGTCTTCGTACTTGAGGAATTCGACGTAGGAGATGGTCACCTTCACCGTCTCGCCGGGCATGATGTTGGCCACCGACTGCGTGAATATGTTGGGCCGCTCCTGGTCGAGCAACGCGGCGACGTGGCCGGCGGCGCGCGCGGCTTGGTAGATGGCCTGGGCTTCTTCGCGGCGCTTGATGATGCCGCGCACGATGCGGTCGCCGACCTGGAGCGTCATGTCGTCCACGGCCGAGCGCTGCGAAAGCGGGAAGACGTACACCGCCTCGATCTTTTCCTTCGAAGGGTTCCAGAACTCCTGCGTGACTTCGACCCGCGCCAGGAAACCGGAGATTTCGGTCTTCACATCGGTGTGCTTGAGCGGGCAGAAGCCGGTAACTCCCTCCTTGCCCATGATGCGGAGCGAGCCTTCGGTAACCGGCGGGTTGCCGGCCAGGGCGCCGGCGGTAAGAGCCAGCAGAATCAGCAGATGAGCCAATAGCGTGCGACGCATACGTTCCTCCCGTACATGGGAAGAACGGGGGAGGGAGCGGGGCTTGCAGGGAATCTTTGGTAACCGCGCCGCGGGAAGTCACTCCGCCAGCGGCTCGCCTTTGGCCTCCTTGTAAGCGCGCTCGATGCCGGGCTGCAAGTAGAAGTCGGTAAAGGCACGGCGGCGGTAGCGGTCGTCGCCGGCAAGCTGGTCCTTCCATTTGGCGAGCGTGACGCGCTTGCGCGTGTCTTCGAGCGAAAGGCCGTCGTTTACGGCGGTACGGACCTGCTGGCGTGTGTCCTCCAGCAACGCGACCAGGGTCTTCAGGTAGGCGGCGTCATGCATGACCGGCCCGTGGCCTGGAATGATGTGGGCGGCGTTCATGCCGACCATCTTGTTGAGCACCTCAATCCATTCGCTGTGGAATGAACCGAAGGAGTAGGGAGTGGGAAAGACCACGGTGTCGCCGGTGATGAGCACCTTGGCGTCCGGCACCCAGAGGACGGCGTCACCGGGCGTGTTGCCGCGGCCCAGGTTCATCACCTTCACTTCGCGCTTGCCGAGGTAAAACGTGATCTCCTGGGTGAACGTGATGTCGGCAGGCGTGTAGCGCGTGTCGCCGAGGTCAGGCAGGACGGCTTCGAGCGCGCTGGCGTCTGCCTCATAGCCGAGCTTTTCTTCGTCGGTCAGGGGAGTGCCGTCCTTCTTCTTGCCCGAGTTCAGGCGCTCGCGCAAGGTCGCAACCATCTTGGGAAATTCCTTCACGCGCTCCGGCCAAGTGGCATAGTTCTTTTCGCCCAAGCGGCGGGTCTCGGAGTGCGCGACGAGGCTGAGGCCGGGGAAGGCATCGCGGAAGATGTGGTCGGTCAAGAGGTGGTCGCCGTGCCAGTGGGTGTTCACCAGCAGGCGCACCGGCTTGGAAGTGAGCTTGCGAATCTCGGCCACCATGCGGCGGGTGAGGGGCGGTAACTGGCCGGAGTCCACTACAAGCGCGCTCTCATCTCCCACGATGAGAATCACGTTGCCCTGCACCACTCCACTATCGGACTCGGAGGCTATGAAGGCGTAGATGCCCTCGGCCACCGGCACGGTCTGGAAGTCCTGTTTCGACGTGGGCTGGGCGTTCAAGCTCAGCGGCATGGCGACCGACAAGACGACGCACACAAGAGCCTTTGGAAGATTCATCGTGTCCTCTTCATCGAGCTGGGCGGCAAACGAAGATTGTTGCCGGGTAGAAAATGGACGGGCCAGGCGGGTTGCGGTGAGCAGCAACGGTCATCACGTACAAACCGTTCCTATACGCGGAGGCACCGTTCGTCACTTTTCCGCCACCAGCCACATGTTGTCGCTGGTGGGGAGGCGGTCGTGAAGGCCGAAGCGGCGCACCTTGAGCCCACATTCGACAAGGAGGCGTTCCAGCAAGGTGGGCGCGAAGTAGTTGACGTGGTCGGGGGAGCGGAAACCGCACCAGCGGGCGCCGCGGACGGCGCGGTTCCAGCAGGCGTAGTTCGGGACCTTGAGGATGAGGCGCGCGCCCGGCTTGAGCAGTCGTGCGGCGCACTGCAGCGCCTGGCGCGGCTGGCGCTCGTGCTCCAGGAACGAGCACATGACGATGCCTTCGAAGAACGCGTGGCTGAGCTGCTGCATGCCGGAAAGAGCGTCGGCGCGGAGAGCGCGCCCGCCGCGGCGGGTGAAGCGGGCGTCGGCCAGCGCGTGCAGCTCGCGCGAGACTTCGATGCCGAAAGGAATGTAGCCCGAAGGCAGCCGGTCGAGCGCACGGCCATCGGCACAGCCGACGTCGAGCACGGGACCGGGTGTCACGTAACGCAGGATGAGTGTTGAGAGCTTGTCGCGGCGCAGCACGTGCGCGCGCATCCAGTTGATGGCCGCGGCCACGCGGCCGAACACCGGCTCCTCGGACAACCGGCGTTCGTGCTCGGCGGCCCAGGTTTTCTCCCAGGCGAGATCGGTTTCCAGCGCCTCGTAGGGCGGCGGGTTCTCCAGATAGACCAGGCCGCAGGCGGCGCACCGCCGCAGCACCCAGGGATCGGGGGCGTAGGGCAGGCGAGCGCCGGCGGAGTTGTCGCGCCCGCACAACGGACACGCGCGCCGCTCCGTCCCAGACATGGCAGCAGTGTAGCGCGGCGACCCCTAGAGAGCGGCGGGGCGCGCCTCCGCGGTGGCGGAGAGGATGGCCCAGATGCGGTCGAGCCAATCGAGATGCTCGGGCTTCATCAGCACGGAGCGCAGGCAGGTGACGCGCTCGCGGTCCCACGTCACGTCCGGAGCCGACGACTGGAAGAACTTCGCGGGCACTTCCGCCTTCGCCAGGTGCAGGCCGCGGCGGGCGGCTTCCTCGAACGTCCACTGCGAGAGCTGCGAGATCGCACTGGCGCTCGCAGCACGCGGGGCATAGATGACGATGTCGAGTTCGGGCTCGAAGGCCGCGATCCAGCGAGCATCCGCCTGCAGCTTGCGATGGAGCGCGAGCGCGGCCTGGCGGCAGCGCGCGAGGCCGGCGGCGAACTCGCCTCCTTTCACCAGAGGCAGCAGGCGCTGCGTCGCCCACAGCGCCACGGCCGAAGCCCCGGGGCGCGAGCACTCCAGGCTGATCTCGCCCAGGTGCAGTTCCGCCGAGCTGAAGTAGGTAACACCCGACTCGTGCTTGTAGAAGCGGACGACGCCCGGGTCGCGAAACAGCACGCAACCGCAGCCGTAGGGCTGCAGCCCGTGCTTGTGGGGATCGACGACGATGGAATCGCACTCGCCGATGCGGTCGAAGGCTTGGCGCGCAGGCGCGGCCAAGTTGGCAGCGAGGGTGAAGTAGCCGCCATAGGCGGCATCGGCGTGCACGCGGAACGCGTGCTTGTCGCGCAGCGCGAGGATTTGCGGCAGCGGATCGACGGCGCCCGTGGGCGTGGTGCCCATGGTGACCACGACCGTGCCCACGTCGCCGCGCGCGAGCCGCTGCTCCAGCGCCGCCACGTTCATGCGGCCAAGCGCGTCGCAGGCCACCTGGTCGAACTTGAGCTGCAGGACACTGGAGATGCGGCTGTGGGTGTAATGCGCCTGCTCGGAAGCGACGATGGTCTTGCCGGGATACAGTTGCCCGGCGACCCACAGCGCTTCGAGATTGGCCATGGTCCCGCCGCCGCATAGATGGCCGAGGAAGGTCTTCCATTCGTACATGGCGGCAATCTCGGCGACGGCCTCTTGCTCCATGGCGGAGCTGGCGCGGCCGCCATCGAGGGCGTGGTTGTTGGGATTGATCCACATGGCCAGCGCGTAGGCTAGCCGCGCCACCGGATGCGGCGGCTTCAGCATCTGCCCGGCATAGAGCGGATGAAAGTAAGGGAAGTTGTCGTGCAGGCGGTCGGCGGTGGCGGCCAGGACTTCTACCAAGCGCTCGCGGCCAGGAATGGAGGACTCGGCGCCGGGCAGCTTGGCGAAGCCCGCGTCGAGGCGGGCGAGGGCGTCGTGGAGGATCTTGAGCGTGTCCTTCTCCAGCATGAGGTGTTTCCGGCGGGACAATGGTAAACGCAGCTCAGTGCCGGAGGCGAACCTCCAAGCCTAGGGAGTTAAGCCACTGCAGCTGGAGCTGTGGGCCGGTTGATAAAGAATCTCCAGAGCCAACGCAGAAGCCTCCAAGCGCAGCCAACGAAAACACCGATGCTGAAGGTCCATAGCAGAATCACGGGTACAAGCAGCGCCAGCTCGACCATTGCTTCCGCGTAGTCAGCCAAGGCCTGCAGTGCGTTGTTGGCGGCGCGCTTGAAGGCGTCCTTCGGCTTCCACCGGATGCCAAATGCAAGCGGCGGGCCCTCGGCGGTGAGCCGCACGGAAACGGCCGCCATCGCCACCTGATGTGACATCAATTTGAGCGCTCCCTCGGCAGTCTCAATCTCTTCGCGGATCTCGCCCAGCTTCTCGTGCACCTCGAGGATATCCTTCACGGAGGATGCTCGGCGAAGGACCTCAAGGTATTGCGCCTCCACGGCGCGGCGGGCGCTTAGGCGGCTGGTCTTGTCGGTATAGGAACTCGTGATGTCCTCCGACTCGACTTTCTCGCTTTCGATACGGTTGGCGAGCTTGCGAATTTCCGACCGGGCTTCATCGAACCGCCCTGCGGGAACACGGAGAACTACCTCGGCGGCCTGGATCCGATTCTCGGTTTCCGTTCGAGTAAGGCTCACTACGTAACCGCCGAGGCGTTCGACCAACTCACCGACCCGTTCCGCTGTCTGGTTGGGCGTCGTGACGGCGACCTCCATCGAAGCTCGCTTGACCACTTGTCGCTCGCTCGCCGCCTCGACAGACAGCGCCATGGTTGCCAACCGGTTGCGTGAGACGCCTCCCGCCACTCCGCCTATGACTCCCTGCCCGAGGACGGAAGCGAAGGGATCTTGTGCGATGGCGGCCAAACCGGTGGCCCTTTGCTCCGCAAGATTGCGACGCGAGTTGTGCCAGCTCACGAGGACCAACAGCGCGAACAAGAAGGTCGAAACCAAGAACCCGACGGCATACCAGTATTTCTGTTCCTTCCAGGTTGTGAGCATCTTCGCCAGCATCAAGGTACCTCCGTTGCTGCTGGGATTAGACCGAGATGGTGGCTGGCGTGTTCCAGAAACAGAAACAATCACAGCGGTGTCAGTGAGGGTAGGGAGCTTGGAACGGGTGTGTTCGGAGGCCGACCAACCTCATGTGTGTCCCGTGGTGAAAAAGAAAGCCCGGCGAACCAGCCGGGCCTGATCGGCGCTACACCGCGTGAAGCGGTGAGCTAAATATCCAGGTTCTTCACATCCAGCGCGTTCTCTTCGATGAACTTGCGGCGGGCTTCGACGTCCTCGCCCATGAGGGTCGTGAAGATCTGCTCGCATTCGGCGATGTCTTCGAGCTTCACTTCGAGCAGGGTGCGGCGCTCGGGATCCATGGTGGTTTCCCAGAGCTGGTGGGAACTCATCTCGCCCAGGCCCTTGTAACGCTGCACGCTGTACTCTTTGCGGCCCTCGTTGAGGACGTACTCGAAGAGATCGCGGGCGGAAGTTTTCTCTACCGGCTCGACATCGGCGGCTTTCTTGCGCGGAGCCTTGGCGCCCTTCTTGGCAGACTTCTCCGGCGCCTCGGTTGCGGCTTGCGCTTCGCCTTCGGCCACGGCCTCGTCGCCGTTGGCTGATGCGCGGCCGAGGTTCTCCACCACGAAGGGCGGCTCCATGAAGGCTTCGATCTGCTTGTACTTGGAGAGCATCTGGCGGAACTCGGGAGTGGAGGCGAGCTGCCAGTTGACGATGCGCTCGGCGCCCTGCGAATCGGTGAAGCGCACGCCCCAAAGGTTGTGCTCTTCGTCGAAGTAGGCTTCGGGCTTCTGCTTGAAGCCGGCCTCTTTGCCGACCTTCTCCAGTTCCTTGACCAGCTTCTCGATCTTCTTGGTGGGCGACTTCTTGTCGCCTTCGAAGTCGGAGCGCATGGCCAGGCCCAGGCGAGGCAGGAGCGACGTGATGCGCTCGTCGCGCAGGCGCTTATCCACCTTGTCGAAGAAGCCGAGGTACTCGTTGAGAGTAGTGATGAACTTGGTGAGCGGCGTGCCTTCCAGCCGCGCCGCGCCTTCGCCGTAACGCACGACCATGCCTTCGGCGGCGCGCTTGATCATGACGCGCACGAATTCGCGATCGTCTTTGATGTACTGCTCGCTCTTGCCTTTCTTGATGCGGTAGAGCGGCGGCTGGGCGATGAAGACGTGGCCGCGCTTGATGAGCTCCTGCATGTGGCGGAAGAAGAAGGTCAGCAGCAGGGTGCGGATGTGGGACCCGTCCACGTCGGCATCGGTCATGAGGATGATCTTGCCGTAGCGGAGCTTGGAGGAATCGAAGTCATCCTTGCCGATGCCGCAGCCCAGGGCGGTGATCATGGCGCGGATCTCTTCGTGGCCGAGCATCTTGTCGTACCGCGCTTTCTCTACGTTCAGGATCTTGCCCTTGAGCGGCAGGATGGCCTGGAAGCGGCGGTCGCGTCCCTGCTTGGCGGTGCCGCCAGCGGATTCGCCCTCCACCAGGTAGAGCTCGCAGCGGCCGGGATCGCGCTCGGAGCAATCGGCCAGCTTGCCGGGCAGGCCGCCGCCATCGAGGGCGCCCTTGCGGCGGGTGAGGTCGCGGGCTTTGCGCGCGGCTTCGCGGGCGCGGGCCGCGTCAATGGCCTTGTTGATGATGCGGCGGGCCACGGTGGCGTTCTGCTCGAGAAACGCTCCCAGGCGCTCGTTCACGAACGCCTGCACAATGCCGGCGATATCCGAGTTCAGCTTGCCCTTGGTCTGGCCTTCGAACTGGGGCTGGGGCAGCTTGACGCTGATGACGGCCACCAGGCCTTCGCGCACGTCGTCGCCGGTGAGGCTCTCCTTTTCGTCCTTGAACATGCCGAGCTGCTTGCCGGCGTAGTTGATGGTGCGGGTGAGCGAGGTGCGGAAGCCGGAAAGATGGGTGCCGCCATCCACGGTGTTGATGTTGTTGGCGAAGCTGAAGACGGCCTCGCTGTAGCCGTCGTTGTACTGCAGCGCGATCTCCATGTGCACGCCGTCGCGCTCGGCTTCCATGTAGATGGGCTTGTCGTGCAGCGCCTGCTTGCCGCGGTTCAGGTGCTTGATGAACTCGGCGATGCCGCCGGTGTACTTGAACTCGTGGCGGCGGGGCTCGCCGGTCTTGGAATCCGTGGCGCGCTCGTCGGTGAGGGTGATGAGCAGGCCGCGGTTCAGGAAGGCCAGCTCGCGCAGCCGTTGCGAGAGCGTATCGAAATTGAACTCGATGGTGGTGAAGATGTCCTTGTCCGGCAGGAAGTGCACGATGGTGCCGGTCTTCTGCGTCTTGCCGGTCTTCTTGAGCTTGGAGGTGGGCTCGCCGCGCGAGTAGGACTGCTCCCACACGAAGCCGTCGCGCCCGATCTCGAGGTCCAACTGGTAGCTGAGCGCGTTCACCACGCTCACACCCACGCCGTGCAGGCCGCCGGAGACTTTGTAGCTGGAGGTATCGAACTTGCCGCCGGCGTGCAGCTTGGTCATGACGACCTGGGCGGCGGGAAACTTTTCGCCGTCGACGTCCATGTCCTCCACAGGGATGCCGCGGCCGTTGTCCTTCACGGTGACAGAGTTATCGATGTGGATGGTGACCTCGATGGTGTCGCAGAAACCGGCCAGCGCTTCGTCCACCGAGTTGTCCACCACTTCATAGACCAGGTGATGCAGGCCGAGCTCGCCGGTGGAACCGATGTACATGGCGGGGCGCTTGCGCACCGCTTCCATGCCGCCCAGGACCTTGATGGATTCGGCGGTGTACTCGCCGTTCTGCGCGCCGTTGCCCTTGCGCGACTTGGTCTTTTCCTTCCCGACCTTCGCAGCGGAGGCGGGTTGAGTCAGCGTCTCTTTGGAGGCCATGAAACTCCGTGGTCAGGTCGCGGGGCGGGCCCGCGCGCGGCTCGTTTCCGGAGTCGCGCAAGCAGGCACAAACTATTGATATTTCAGTAACTTAGTAATCGCCCGAGCCAAGGATATTTTACCACAGGGAGGCCGATTTTCGGGGCCCGGAAACGGTGTGTTTTCAGGGGAATACGAAGCGCTTCTTGGGACTTCCCCGGCACCAGCTACGGCTGGAATTCCACGGTGACCTGGGTTTCAACTTCAACCGGCGTGCCATTCACCTGATATGGACGGTACCGCCAGTTGCGTACCGCACTCAGCGCTGCAGGTGCTAGCGTTGGGTGGCCGGTTACGAGTTTTGTTTCCTTCACCTTCCCATCTGTACCGATCAACATGCTCACTACCACTGCCCCCTGGATGCGAGCGATCCGGGCCAGCTCCGGATACTGCGGGGGCGGCTGGTCGAGCGCATTGCTTTGCGCCGCGTCTGCGGACAGCGTAACCCTCCCGGGTTGTGATGGCGCGATCGCTTGGCTCGCTGGGGGATGGGCGGGCGTGTCGCTGGCCGCCGAACCCAACTGCGCGTCCAGGAAGGCAAGATACGCCGCCACGAGTCGATAGCTATCGTAGTAGTCCTCGAAGCGCAGGGCCGACATCTGGTCCTGCGGGCTATGCAGTATGGGCAGCGTCTCTTGTGTCAAGGAATGAATAGTGAGGGCACGGATACCGTGGCCCGCGAAGGATTCGGAATCAGTCGAGCCTACGTTGTCGACATTGACCACCGCCAGCGGAAGCTCGGTTGCGCGGGCCACAAGGTTCAGCGCGCCAGCCAGTGCCTTGTCCCCGTGGCTGAGCCAAATTTTTGTGGGTGAGAGGCCCAGAGTGTCGAGATTGATCATGGCCAAGACCTTCCTCTTTTCCTCTGCAGAAAGCCTGCTCACATAGAACTTCGATCCCACCAGACCCTTTTCTTCGTCGGTGAAGCCGATGAATACGAACGTGTGTCGGCGAGGACGGTGGCGCAGACTCTCGTAGAGCGTCGGCAGCAGAGACGCGCCGCTCCAGTTGTCCACCACCCCTTTGCCGATCTCAACGACGTCATAATGGGCACCTACGACGATCATCAAGTCATTGGCGCCTCCCAACGTGCAGATCACGTTAGGAAGAGACGACTTCTCGACCTCTTGCTCAGCGATCCGGGCGGAGCAACCCGACTCTTCAAACAGCGCTCGCAACGCAGCCTTGCGCCTTGCATTGCCATACGAGACCCGCTCCAGCCTGGCCTTTATCACCTCGGGCCGGGCGTTTGCGTACTCGATGGTTACCGGTGGTCCGCTCGCAGGCGGAGAGTTGGGCCCTCTCGAGGTTTCGTCGGCCCATGCTCGCGACAATAGCAGCAGCAACGCCAGCAGGAGCGACCCATGACGGGAAGCGCGCATCATTTCCACCCCATAAGCTCACGCAGCGAGGTGATATGAGCCGTGTGGTGCGCGCCGTGCCAGGCGTACATGGCGAGCGCCCAGTCCAGCGGGTAAGTCTTGCCGTACTCGGGATGGGTGAAAGTGCGGGCGAAGTCCGAGGGCGCCAGCGAGCGCAGCAGGATCACCCAGCGCTGATGCAGCGCGTCCAGGATGGCGAGGGAGGTCTCGATGGGCGTTAGGCCGACGTCGGCCGTCTGCGCCCACAGGCTCTCGTTGTAGGGCTTGATGGTGGGCTGGTCTTCGGTGAGCGCCAGTTTGAAGCGGATGTAGGCGTTCATGTGGCTCTCCGGAACGTGGTGGGCCACCTGGCGCACGGTCCATCCGCCGGGACGATAGGGAGTGTCGAGCTGCTCGGCGGAGAGGCCGGCAAGCGCCGCGCGTAACGCTGCCGGCGCGCGCTCAATGGCTTCGATGGAGCGGCGGCGATCGTCTGCGGTCGCGGAGCCTTTCCAATCAAAGGGACCGATGGGGTAGCGAAGGTCCATGGAGTTCCTAGCTTCTAGTTCGGTGCCGCGAAATACGCCTCTGGAGCCAGCACACGCAGCTTACTCTCCTTCGACAGCCTGATCTTTAGCTTGCGCACCTTATGCTTTTCCATCGTATTCATCGGCCGAAAAGCGAGCATGTATTGACTGCGTAAGTCTCCTCCAAGCTCATCCACAGCATGTTCCAAGTCGTCGGCGTGATAAGGTTCGAAAGCCCGGCCGCCGGTGATCCGGGACAACTCCTTGAGGACTCTCGGTCCGTGTCGTGTACGATCCCAAGCCAGATTCAATGAGTAGACTACAACCCCGGCGCGCAAAGCTGCCTGCTTCGCCTCTTCCAGAGTGTGTTTGCTAGAGTTATCTAGGCCATCCGTGACAAGCAGGATGACCTGGCGCGTATCCGCGTGGCCGGTGCTACTCAAATCCGCACAAGCGAAAACAATGGCATCGTATAGCGCCGTACCACCGCTGAAATCCGCCTTCTGCAGCTGCGTGGAAAGCCTATCCGGTTCGAATGGCATCGCGGTGGAGACTTGGTCCCGAAACCCGATGACCAGTGCCCTGTCAACTCCCGCCCGTATCGTCTGCCGCAAGAGCCCAACGACACTCAGGGCAAATCGCGTGTAGCTCTTGCGAAATTCCGCATTCGACCTGCTAAGGTCGAGCAGTAGCGCAAAACGAAGAGGAATGCTGTCCGCCGGCCGAATCTCCAACACTTCAGTTGGTTTGCCGCCAACCTCTACCTGAAAATCCTGCTTTGCCATCGAGGCTTCCTGCGCGGGGTGTCCCTGGCGATCCTTTAGAACCAAAAAGACTGAGCCGGTCTGAGCGGATGGCGCAGCGTTAGTCGGCGATGTCGCTGCTGGGCTTTGCTGGCCCGCGGTGGCGAGCCCCGAAACCAGAAGGGCCCCAAGAACCGGGGCCCAAAGACGCGTCGATTGGGAAAGCATCGCGTTCTCGTCGCAACTCAAATCCGCATGGGCATCACGATGTAGCGGTACTTGTACGGATCGCCGTCAGCGGGGCGGAGCTGGCCGGCGGACTGCTCGTCCTTGAACTCGAAGGCCACGTCGCCTGAGCCCACGGCCTTGAGAAAGTCCAGCAGGTAATGCGAATTAAAGCCGATGGTGATGGGCTCGGCGGCGTAGCTGGTTTCGAGCGAATCCTCGGATTCGCCGGTCTCCATGGACGACGACGATACTTTGAGCTCGTTTTTCTCCAAACGCAGGCGGATGGCGCCGGAGCGCTCGTCGGCGAACTGGGCCACGCGCTGGATGGCGCCGGAGATTTCGTCGCAGGCCACGCGCACCACCTTGGTGTTGTCCTTGGGCAGCACGGCTTCGAAGTTGGGGAACTGGCCGGTGAGCTGGCGCGAGGCCAGCAGGCGCCCGCCAACGCGGAAGTGCAGCGTGGATTCGTCGCGCGCGAACTCGACGGATTCGGCGTCCGTATCCGCGAGCAGAGTGTTGAGTTCGCTCATGGCCTTGCGAGGGATGAGCGTTCGCATCTCGCCGCCGGTCAAACCCTCGGGCTTGGCCGCGGTGTTCTCGATGTGCGCCAGGCGATGGCCGTCAGTGGCCACCATGGTGATGGACTCGGGCTTCAGCACCATTAGCGCGCCATTCAACGTGTAACGCGATTCCTCGTTGGAGATAGCGAAGATGGTCTTGCTGATCAGCATCTGCAGGACCTTGGCCGGAAGCTTGATGGTGCCGGCAGCAGGGAACGGCGGCATGCTGGGGAAGTTGCTGCGCGCCATGCCCACCATCTTGGTGTTGGAGCGTCCCAGCCGGAGCTGGACCCAGTGGTTTTCCAGAAGCTTGAGCGACAAGTCGCCGTCCGGCAGCAGCTTCACGTAGTCATGAAACTTGCGCGCCGGCACCGTGCAGGCTCCGTCTTTCTTGACTTTCGCGGCACAGGATACGCGCAGGCTCAGGTCCAGGTCTGTCGCTGTGATGGAAAGCTTGTCACCCTCGGCTTCCAGCAGCAGGTTTGACAGGATGGGAATGGTGGCCTTGCGTTCCACCACACCCTGGGTGGTGGCAAGTTCTTTCAGAAGATCCGACCGGCTGACGGATATCTCCATAGTCCAGTTTGTCCTTGGGCGGTTAGGACTGCTTCCGTTACGTTACATCAAAATCATAGACCCATAAAGCCGTAGCAGCAGGCGCTGAAGAAATGTGGGAATCAGCGCCAAGCTGTTCGTTCACAAGACCGTAATCCGTTCGACCGCCTGTGTCGAACGCGGCCGCAGGAGCCCCAAAACTCTGGAAGGCTTGGCGCCATCCCGGATGACGGCTCGGCTATGCTTGGCCTTCCACAGGTATTCCACAGCGGTGGCGGCTCGAAACGGGTGGAAAACGGCGTTCAGACCACAGGACATCAGGTCAGGGTCTCGGTCAGCTTGTTGAGCAGCCTGTTCAAATCTTTGTCGGTCTTGCGAACGTGCTCGATCTTGTCCACCGAATGCATGACGGTGGTGTGGTGCTTGCCGCCGAACTGGCGGCCGATCTCCGGCAGCGAGCAGTCGGTCAGATGCTTGGACAGGTACATGGCGATCTGCCGCGGATAGACCACCGCGCGTGAGTTGTTGCGCGCCTTGATCTCCGCTACCCGCATGCCGAACTGTTCCGCTACCGCCTTCTGGATGGAATCGATGGTCACCTTGCGGGTCTGCGAGTCGATGATGTTCTTCAGCACCTGCTGCGCCGTCTGCAAATTCAGCGGCGTGGCGGTGAGCGAGGAATAGGCAATCAGGCGGATGAGCGCCCCTTCCAGTTCGCGCACGTTGGAGCGGATGTTGGAGGCGATGTAGAGGGCCACGTCGGTGGGCAGCGGAACGCGCTCCCCCTCGGCCTTCTTCTGCAGAATGGCGACCTTGGTTTCGAGGTCGGGCGGCTGGATATCCGCAATCAGTCCCCACTCGAAGCGCGAGCGCAGGCGGTCCTCGATCTCCGCCAGTTCCTTGGGCGGGCGGTCGCTGGCGATCACGATCTGCTTCTGCGCCTCATGCAGCGCGTTGAAGGTGTGGAAGAACTCTTCCTGGGTCCGCTCTTTCTGCGCCAGGAACTGGATGTCATCGATGAGCAGCACATCCATGTTGCGGAAGCGGTCGCGGAAGCTGGACATCTTGTCGTAGCGCAGCGAGTGGATGACCTCGTTGGTGAACTTCTCGCTCGACAGGTAGCAGATGGAGCGCTGCGGCTCGCGGCGCTTGATCTCGTGCCCGATGGCCTGCATCAGGTGGGTCTTGCCCATGCCCACGCCGCCGTACAGGAACAGCGGGTTGTAGGCGCGCGAGGGACGCTCCGCCACGGCCAGCGCCGCGGCGTGCGCGAACTGGTTGCCGGCGCCGATGACGAAAGCGTCGAAGGTGTAGCGCGGGTTGAGCTGCGCGGCGCCATCCCAGTCGAAGCGTCCCTGCACCACGCGTCCGCTGGTGCCGACGGCCGCGAAGCCGCCATCCTGGCGCAGCGGGGGCGCCGCCGGATCCTGGTCGGGGGTGACGAATTCCACGTCCTCGAAGTCCATGCCCAGCAGCTCGATGGCTTCGTGAATGACGTCGCCGTACTTGTCGCCCAGGTGGGCGAACTCGGGCGTGGGCACGCGGACTACAAGGATCTTGCCGCGGGTGTGGCTGAAGCGCGTGGGCCGCAGCCAGGTGTCGTAGGAGTGCCGCGTGACTTTCTGCTGCAGCCGATCCAGGATTCGCGCCCACGGATTGGCGGCAGCTGCTGCGGCGGACGAAAGAGACATGTGCGAGCCTAAGGAACTTTCCGATGATGGATGAATTCAGACCGCGCTGCATCCTAGCACGAAAACTTTTTTCTTGGAGGGACGCGAGCGCAGAAGCGATCGTCAGTGTCGCCTCTATTGAACGCGCGGACAGGAATTCGTCAAGTCCCTAATGGGTTAATAGCGCGAGAGTGGTGCCTGAGTGGTGCATGTAGGACTGGTGAGATGCGATCTGCGATACGGGAATGGTGAAGTGCGAACGATGAACTGTGAACTACGAACGGTAGACCAAGTGTTCTCTACAATCTGCCGCGTCAGCGTGGAGAAAGAAGTTCCGCTCGAATTCGCTCCGCCACTTCATCGCGCACGCGGCGAAACACGACGAGCTTCTCGTCCTGCGAGCCGGTGACGGCGGCCGGATCCTCGAGTCCCCAATGCAGCACCTTGTACGCGCCGGGAAACACGGGGCAGTGTTCGCGCGCGTGGTCGCACACGGTGATGACGTAGTGCATGGGCTGGCCCACGAACTCGCGCACGTTCTTGGATCGCTGCGCAGAGATGTCCACACCCAGTTCGCGCATGGCCTCGACCGCCAGCGGATTCAATCCCACCGGATGCGTACCCGCGCTGAACACTTCGAAGCGCTCGCCCGCCAGTTGGCGCAGCAGGCCCTCGGCCATCTGGCTGCGGGCCGAGTTGCCGGTGCAAAGGAAGAGAACGCGGGGCTTGGACATCGGCCAGATTGTAGACCGCGAGTGTTACAAAAGGATTACACCCGGGAGGTTTGCGGGCTGCGCGCGCCATCCTTTATACTGAGCGTTCGTTCACACAGCGTAGATCTGAGCAGGAGCGCAATCATCCATGCCCAAGCGTACGTTTCAGCCCAACCGCCGGCGGCGGTCGAAGACGCACGGTTTCCGCAAGCGCATGAGGACCCAGGGCGGGCGCAAAGTGCTGTCGCGGCGTCGAGCCCGGGGGCGCAAGCGCGTCTCGGTGCGGCCCGGCTTCCGCGAGTAGGCACGCGTCCTCCGGTTGTGGTCCACGAGCCAGATTCGGCGATCTCGCAACGGTTCCCGCGGTCGGTGCGCCTGTTGCGCCGGGGCGATTTCGACCAGGTGTATCGCCGGGGACGCAAGCACTTCACCGGGCACATGACCGTGTTCTTTCGCCGTCGTGAGCCGGACGGAGGCCCGCGCGTGGGGCTCACCGTGGGCAAGGTGCTGGGCGGCGCGGTGATGCGCAACCGCCTGCGCCGGCGCCTGCGCGAGGCGGTGCGCCGCCGGCTGACGTTGCTGGATGCACCCGTGGACGTGGTGATCCATCCCAAGCGCTCGGCGCTGGACCTGGAATTCGCGCTGCTGGTAGCGGAGACGGAAGGCGCATTCGCCGCCATCCGCAAGCTGGTGAGGCAGCCGATCGAGAGATGAAGTTCGTGCTGACACTGTTTTTGCGCGTGTACAAGCGGCTGCTCTCGCCGCTGCTGCCGCCGGCCTGCCGCTACACCCCGACCTGCTCGGAGTACGCTCTGGAGGCGGTGGAGAGGCACGGCGCGTTGCGGGGATCGGCGCTCGCCGTGTGGCGCCTGCTGCGCTGCCATCCCTTGGCGCGCGGTGGCTACGATCCCGTCCCCGCCCCGGAGTCCCCCAGCCCACTTAAGGCGGACACGATTTGAGCGAGTTCCAGAATCCCCAGCAAGATCCCGGCACGGAGAAGCGCCTGCTGCTGGCCTTCGCGCTCACGTTCCTGGTGCTGATGGTCATGCAGCCGCTGGTTTCGCGCTACGTGCAGAAACAGCCGCCGCCGCCGGCGGCGCCCGAAGCCACGACGGAGGCTCCAACGCCGGTTGTCGCATCGGCTCCCGCCGAAGCGCCGCCGGGCCCGGCTGCAGAAACGGCTGTCGCGACCGTACAGGCTCAGGCCGAGTCGGAAGTCGTCATCGAAAACGACCTTTACCGCATCACGTTCACCAACCGCGGCGCGCAGGTGAAATCCTGGGTCCTGAAGCAGTTCCAGGACAAGCCCCGAGGACAACCGCTCGAACTGGTGCACGCGCTCTCGGCGGAGAAGTACGGATATCCGCTCTCGCTGTGGACCTATGACGCCGCCCTGCGCAAGAAGCTCAACGAGGCGCTGTATGTAACCCCGGCGAGCGGCACGCTCAGCGCTCCGGCGGACATCACCTTCGAGTATGCGGAAGGCGAAACCAGCGTCCGCAAGGTCTTCCACTTCGACCACTCGTACGTGGTGCAAGTGGAGACCTCGGTCACGCACAAGGGGGTAGCGCAGCCAGCCTATCCGGCGTGGCCCTCGGCCTTCGGCGACCAGCACACTCCCGCGGAGTTCGCGCACTCGAGGGTCGTGTGGCAGAACGGCGGCAAGATCGAACGCCTGGAAGCCAAGAAAGTGAGTGGCGGCAACACCGTTCCCGGTCCGCTGCACTGGGCCGGAGTCGAGGGCCAGTATTTCGGCGTAGTCTTCCTGCCCGATGACCCCGATGACTCGGCCCTGGTCACGCTGCACGAAGGTTTGGAAGTACCGGCCGACCCGGCCAAGCCCGAAGGCGACAAGAAGCCGGTGGACATCCTGGGAGCGGCCACGGGCGACCCGCGCGGCCACACCAGCACCCGCGTCTTCGTCGGACCCAAGAGCCTGGACGTGCTGGGCTCGGTGCATGCCACTTCGCTGGCCACCGACCAGGGCTGGTCACCCGACCTCAAGGGACTGGTGGACTTCGGCTTTTTCAGCTTCATCGCGCGCCCCCTGTTCCTGTGGCTGAAGTGGACGCACGACCACTGGGTGGCGAACTGGGGCTGGTCCATCCTGATCCTCACCGTGATCATCAACGTCGCCCTGCTGCCGCTGCGACTCTCCAGCATGAAGTCGGCGCTCAAGATGCAGAAGGTGGCGCCGCAGATCAAGGCGGTGCAGGAAAAGTACAAGAAGTACAAGTTCAACGATCCCAAGAAACAGGAGATGAATGCGGAGATCGCCGCGCTCTACAAGCGAGAGAAGATCAACCCCGCTGGCGGCTGCATTCCCATGCTGCTGCAGTTTCCGTTCCTGATCGCGTTCTACACCATGCTGACCGTGGCCATCGAGTTGCGGCACGCCCCCTGGCTCTGGATCCGGGACCTGGCCGCGCCCGACCCGTATTACCTGCTGCCCATCGGCATCGTGGTGAGCATGTTCCTGGTACAGCGCATCACGCCGCAGGCGGGCATGGACCCCATGCAGCAGAAGATGATGAGCGTGATGATGCCGATCATGCTGGGCGTGATCAGCGTCAATCTCTCGGCCGGGTTGGGCCTGTACTGGTCGGCCGGCAACGTCATCAGCTTCGTGCAGCAGATCCTGGTCAATCGCTCAGGTTTTGGGCGCGAGATGCGCGCGGAAATCGAAAAGAGGCAGCAGAAGCGCAAGAAGTGAAAGACGTGAAGCAGCTTTTATAATCGAGGTTCTCCGAACCCACCGCCATGCCCATTGCCGACAAGGTCACCGCAGCGCGCAAGATCGAGCAGCTCCTGAAGATACTGGTCACCGACGGCGGCTTCCGCCTGCGCTACCGCATCGTGGTGGATCCGCCGGTGCCCGCAGACCGCGATTGGGAAACGCCTGAGATCCTGGTGGAGCTCTCCGGACCGGACAGCCCGCTGGTGCTGGAGCGCGGCGCCGACCTGCTACGCGCCATGGAGCACATCGCCCTCAAGGCGTTGCGCTTGGAGCCCGAGGAGCACGACAAGCTCAGTTTCGACTGCCAGAACTACAAGGCGTTGCGGTTGGAAGAGCTGAGGATGACCGCTTCGGTAGCCGCGGAGAAGGTGCGCAAGACGGGCATGCCCTACGAATTCAGCCCCATGACCGCGCGCGAGCGCCGGGTGCTGCACCTGGCCGTGCGCGATTATCCCGACCTGCGCAGCGAGAGCCAGGGCGAAGGCGGGCGCCGCTACGTGGTGATCTTCCCCAAGGACTACCAACCCGGCGCACCCCGGCCGGGCGGCCGGCCCCATGTGAAGAGCTTCCGCAAGGGACGGTA
>DATIGQ010000172.1 GCA_035454605.1 Terriglobales bacterium | reverse complement strand
TCGAACGTCTGGCGATTGCCGGTCCGTTTGATGCGGGCTTCCGAAGCACGCCGCCAACGGGCGCCGTGAGCGGACTCAACGGTTCAAGGTATCGCCCAGGATGAACTTCGTTTCCGGGTCCATTCTGAGGTTGTGCTTGTCAGAAACCACCTCGGTGACGATCTCGGGATCGTCCACCGGGCGCAGCACTGCGCTCTTGTCCACGGAAGGCAGGAACATATGGGGGTGCGCGGCGGACCAGCGACGGGTCCATTCGTTTCTCAGCACCTGCGGGCGATCGATGATGAACGCCTTCAGCTCGAGCGAGCCGCTCTTCCACTCGGCACGCTCGACCACCAGCGCGAGCACCGACTCGCCCTTGTCGTCGGTCCAGGGCACCGCTTTGATGACCCGTCCCGTCAGGCGGGCTTTTTTCGGGATCATCACTTTGTCCCCGACTCGCACGTCTTCCCTGCACTCAAGCTCAACCTTCGCGCCCAGGGGACCTCGAGCATCAAGGCTGTTCTTCAATACCACGGGTATGCGGAGTCCGGCGGAGGGACCCGGGTTCTCGGCAGAGCTCAGTAGTGGCGATGAGAGCGTCAGCGCCGCCAATAGCACGAGCGTTTTCTTCATGAGTGTGGACAGCGACTGAATTGACTTACTGCCAGGCCGTGAGACTAGCCCCCTTTGAGTCGGCGGGAGTATACGCTGCAAGCTCCGATTCCGTCACTTCTGCCGGCGACGGGCACCCATCCAGGCACGCCGCCTGCCCGCTGCCGTCACATCAAGATTGAGCATTCCAGGGAAGGGATTTTGGTGAGGTAGAAGGTGAAAGCCGCAAGGATCCCGGGGTAGCTTGGCTGGGTGCCCGGGGTGAAACGGTATTTTGCCCACAGAGACACCCACTCCAAGAACGAGAATCACGGCTTACTTACCTAGTTATTCAATGCCGTTTCCACCGAGCCAACAGCCCCGGAGGATACTTCCCACCACGAAGCTTGTGAGCAAATGTGCGGAGGGCGAGACTGGCCTTTTCCTGATTCCAGCATCCCCCGCTGTCAAGTGTCCAGTGCGCGTAGTCTCGAACTCTTAAGCTTGAGTCACTGCGGAGCACATGGCTGAGCAAGCGCAGCAGTCTACGAGCCGTAGACGCGTCGCAGCGGTTGAGCACATGCTGCAGTCCGTGAATGGCTCCCAGGCGGCCTGCCCGGTATCTGGCTTGCACTGCACAGCGTTCCAGTATCGTGACTTCCCTCAGATCCTCCCGGGTTAGGTTGCGCCACCGCCAGCCCAACGCGTCGCCCGCTATCCAGGCTGCTTGAGCCGCTTCTGTATCAGTGTTCATGAGATATCGTTCCGTCAATTCCTGAAGCTTGCGCCGTACCTTGAGACCGCGATCTGGAAGTGAGCTCAGGCAAAAGATTGTGAAATGGACTTCGTAAGAGGCTCGATGCGGAGTTGAATTGAGTAGGGTCTCTATATCAGCCAAGGACCGCGGCAGCTTCTTCAGTATCTCGTCGACGGCATCTACTCTTGCCTCCTGATTCGCCGCCAATTTCCTGTTGCGATAGAGACGAGACGCCTCGCGAGTTCTGAACTTCGGTTGGTTGCTTGCCATGGGCCTCACATGACCGGAGGCGCTTCAATCCCCATCAGTTCGAGCGTGCGTATCAATTCCCGGCGGACGACCGCGGCCGTGGCCATCAGGAACTTCTGCCGGTCATCGTCCAATTCGTTGAGGATGTGGTGGCGGTGGTAGAAGTTGTTGAAGAGCTGCGCCAACTGGAAGGCGTACTTGGCGACGTGCGCAGGCTCAGTAGTGGAGAGGGCCAGCTCGACCGCGTGCGAGAGCTTGGAGGCAGCCAGCCACAGTTCCCAGATCTCGTCTCCGGCGGGCTCCTTGAAGAAACGCTCGAAGTCCACCGGCTCGGCCAGAGCTTCTTCCGGCGTTGTCTCGCCCTTGCGGAAGATGTTGGTGGCGCGCACCACGGCGTACTGCGCATAGGGCCCGGTTTCACCCTCGAAGCTCAGCGCGTCCTTGAAGTCGAACGCGATGACCGAGGTCTTGGTGAACTTGAGCATGAAGTAGCGCAGCGCCCCGATGGCGATCTGGGTGGCGATGCGGGTGCGTTCCCCGTCGCTCAGCGAGGCGTGGCGCGCGTCCACTTCGACCTGGGCGGCTGCAATCAGCGAATCCAGCAGGTCGTCGGCTTTCACGCCGAAGCCGCGGCGCCCGGAGACCTCGATGTAGGCCTTGCCGCGGTCGTCTTCGCTGAGCGCATAGCCCAGGTAGGCGGCGCAGCGCGGCGTGAGCGCCACCATCTCATAGGAGAAGTGGGTGTAGTGGCCGGCCTGCTGGGTGTAGCCCAGCCCGCGCAGCGCCTCGATGACGTTGTTCTGCGCGTCCGCCTGGCGCGAATCAATCACGTTGTAGATGCCGGCCACGCCGCCGAAGTGCGGGTGTTCTTTCTCGCCGTCCTCCGACGACATCCAGCACAGGTGCCCGGAGGGATAGCGGTAGAACTTGCGGTAGCCGAAATCGCGGCCCAGCAGCCCGAACTTCCACAGGTGATAAGCGATGTCCTTGCCCACGTAGGTCACGGTGCCGTTCGAACGCACGATCACTTTCTGGTCTTCCTCCGTCGGCTCGGCTCCCTCCGCTCTCTTGCGCTGCATCACCCAGCAGCCAGCGTTCTTGCCCTGCGCTTCCAGGCGCAACACGCCCTTGTCTTTCAACTGCTGAAAGGCCAGTTCCCAGAACTTCAGCCGCAGGATCTCGCTCTCGCGGGGCAGGAAGTCGTACTCGATGTCCAGCCGCGCCATGGTCTCGAGGTGGCGGCCGACGATGGCGGTGGAGAGCAGGTCAGCCATCTCGGCCAGGTCGTTGCCGCCCTGCTCGATGGCGTGCAGCGTCTCGTTGCGTGCTTCGAGGTGCTTCTTGTCCTGCACGTACCACTCGGAGACGCGCGCGTACAGGTCCCAGCAAAGAAAGTCGATCTTGGGATCGCGGGCGATCAGTTCGGCCACTTCCGTCAGCGACTTCTTCTCCAGCCGCGTGAAGCCCACGATGACGTCGGCCACCTGTACGCCGGTGTTGTCGATGTAGTTCTGGACCGTGACTTCGCGGCCGGCTCCGCGCAGCAGCCGCACGAAGGTGTCTCCCAGGATGGCGTTGCGCAGATGCCCGATGTGCGCCGCCTTGTTGGGATTGACGCTGGTGTGCTCGACCAGGATCTTCTCCTGGACGGCGGCGGGCGCCGTCACACCCGCCTGTAACTCCCGCGCCAGCTCCGCCCTCTGGACGCGGGCGTTGATGTAGCCGGCGCCGGCGACCTCGAGTTTCTCGAAGCCGGGAACCGCTCCTACGCCGAAGACGATCTCCTCGGCGATCTTGCGCGGCGGACGCTTCAGCCGCTTGGCCAACTCGAAGCTGAGCGGCAAGGCGTACTCGCCCAGATCGATGCGCGGAGGCTGCTCCACCACCATCCCGTCGAGCGACAGGCTGTACTCCTCGCGCAGGAACTCGCGGATGCGGTCGGTCAGAGCGAGTTGAAAACGGCGATACAAAGCGGCCGAAACCTCGTGAAAGCCAGGGATGAATATAGCAAAGTGAGAACGTCCACCACGGAGACACGGAGGGCCGGCCTGCTTCCACTGAAGAAGTGTGACACTCTGCGGCGTCCCGCAGGGACGCAATGAAAGTAGCCCGGCACGAAGTGCCGGGTTGGTCGGAACAGATTCGGTCAGTCCCGCCAGGGACGACTGAAACCAGACTACAATCCGCAGGAGTTGGTCCAGTTCCTGAAACGGCACGGCATCGAATACGACACGAGGTACGTGTTTGGGTAGTTCAGCCGTCCCTGACGGGACTCCCGATTTGTCGGATACGCCAACCCGGCACGGTGCCGTCCTACTCTCAGTCCGTCCCTAAGGGGACTAGAATGTGGCACGACGTATGACACGGCATAGACAGCGATTGATTCTCATCGTTGGGGCCAATGTGATCTGGGTTGGCGCGCTCTCGTGGCTCATCGTCTTTCGCGACATTGCCGTCACGCACAGAAGAGTATTCGTGGCCCTGGCCTCAGTACTCATTCCCACGGCCATAATGTCGATTCTTTTCGCAAAGAGACGCACGCCATGGCTCGCCCTGAGTTTGAACCTTCTGATGGTTGGCTTGGTCCTGATGGCTATCCGACTCGTCTGCGAAGAGTTCCTCAAGATCGAGCATTTTGCCATGGATTGGCTGGCCTGGGGCGAAAGCATCTTCGTGTGGCTCTCCATGCTAACGGGAATTTTCACCTCTGTTAGGAAGTTGCGGGAGAAAGGCAGCAGCGAAACCAACGCGTAGACTGATTTGCTTCGCTGGTTTGACCTCCTCTGCTGGCTTCCCTATCATGAAAATTTCGGCGCGTCGCGGGGGCGTCGCGCGTAATCATGCGTATTGCCTACCTGGACTGCTTTTCCGGCATCAGCGGAGACATGTTCCTGGGAGCGCTGGTGGATGCCGGCGTGCCCACGGAGCTGCTGGAAAAGACTGTCGCCGGCCTCAGCGTGGGCGCGCGGCTGGAGACCTCCCGGGTCACCCGCTCCGGCATCAGCGCCACCAAAGTGGATGTGATCGTCCGTGGCGAAAAAGACCGCCCGCGCGACCGCCATTCGCATGATCACGCGCCCGGACACGGTGGCGGACACGCTCACCCGCACGAGGCGGCGCACCCGCACGAGCATCATGAACATGAGCACGGTAAGGGTCAGGCGCACGAACATGCGCATCGCGGGCTGAAGGAGATCCGCCGGATCATCGCGGACGCGCCCATCTCCGATGGCGCGAAGAAGACGGCCCTGGCCATGTTCCAGGCGCTGGGCGAGGCCGAAGCCAAGATCCACAACACCGAGGTCGAGAAGATCCACTTCCATGAAGTGGGCGCAGCGGACGCGATCGTGGATATCGTATGCGCCGCCGTGGGCGCCGAACATCTGGCTGCCGACGCCTGGGTGTGCTCGCCGCTGAATGTCGGCGGAGGCACAGTGGAGTGCCAGCACGGACGCTTCCCTGTTCCTGCGCCGGCTACGGTGGAGCTGCTGCGTGGCGCGCCAATCTATTCCTCAGGCATCGACGCCGAACTGGTGACGCCGACGGGCGCGGCGATCGTGAAAACGCTGGCCACGCGTTTTGCTTCCTTTCCGGCAATGACCATCGCGGCCACGGGCTACGGCGCAGGCACGCGCGACTTCCCAGGCCACGCCAATGTGGTGCGACTCACCGTCGGCGATGCCATCGAGGAAGTCAACGCTCTGCCGCGCGATTCCGTCACCGTGCTGGAGGCCAATCTCGACGATCTGAGCCCGCAGGTTTTCGGCTACGTGATGGAACGCGCTTTGGCGGAGGGCGCGCTCGAAGTCTTCGGCACGCCGGTGCAGATGAAGAAGAACCGGCCGGGAATGCTCTTGACGGTGCTGGCCAAGCCCGCCGATGCCGAGCGACTCGCCCGCCTGATCTTCACCGAGACCACCACCCTGGGCGTGCGCATGCGCAACGAAGAACGGCGAGTGCTGGCGCGGCGCGAAATCAAGGTCCCGACGCCCTGGGGTGAGGTCCGCATGAAAGTCGCGAGCCTGAACGGCGCCGTCAGCCACTACGCTCCGGAGTACGAAGACTGCCGCCGTATCGCGGAGGAGCGCGGTCTCCCGCTGAAGCAGGTCATGCAGGAAGCGCTGCGCGCATATTTGGACAAGGAGTCGGGGAAAACTTCGTAAGGAAAGGCCAATCGCAGGCATGGATCGCAAGTTCTACATCACCACTCCCATTTATTACGTGAATGCCCGGCCGCATGTGGGGCACGCGTACACCACCATCGTGTGCGACGCAATCGCGCGCTATCAGCGCATGCTGGGGGTGGATGCGTTCCTGTTGACGGGGACGGACGAGCACGGCATGCACGTGGAGCGGGCGGCGGTGGCGGCGGGGCGCGATCCGAAAGAGTGGACGGATGAGATCTCAGGCGCGTTCCGGACACTTTGGGACCGCATGGGGATCAGCTACAACGATTTCATCCGCACCACCGACGAGCGACACAAGCGCGGCGTACAGGAGCTGTGGCGGCGGCTGCGCGACCGCGGCTACATCTACAAAGGCACCTACACCGGTCAGTACTGCGTGTACGACGAGCTGTACGTGGATACGGCGAAGCCGGGCGATCCCTGCCCGGATTGCGGCCGGCCCACGGAGACGGTCCACGAAGAGAACTATTTTTTCAAGCTCTCGGCCATGGAGGAGCCGCTGCTGCGGCTGTACAGCGAGCGGCCGGAATTGGTCCGCCCGGAGACGCGGCGCAACGAGGTCGTCAGCTTCGTGCGCGGCGGACTGCGGGACCTTTCCGTGAGCCGCAGCACGTTCCAATGGGGAGTTCCTGTTCCTGACGACCCGGGTCACGTGATGTACGTATGGCTGGACGCGCTTTCGAACTACATTACGGCCATCGGGTTCGGGTCGGAGGACAAGAAAGAGCAGCAGAAGTTCGCGCGCTACTGGCCGGCGGACGTGCACATGATCGGCAAGGAGATCGTGCGTTTTCACTGCGTGTACTGGCCGGCGTTCCTGCTGGCGGCGGAGCTGCCGGTGCCGAAGACCATCCTGGCACACGGGTGGCTGCTGTTCGAAGAGAGCAAGATGTCGAAGTCGCGCGGGAACATCGTGCGCGCAGAGACGGTGATGGAGACGCTGGGCACGGACGCGCTGCGCTACTTCCTGCTGCGCGAAGTGGTGTTCGGTCAGGACGGCGCGTTCAGCTTCGATGCGCTGGTGGGGCGCTACAACGCCGACCTGGCCAACGATCTGGGCAACCTCTCGAGCCGGACGCTGTCGATGATCGGGCGCTACTTCAAGGGGCAGGTGCCGTATCCCTCAGCGACAAAGACACGGACGGCGGCGGATGAGCAGATTGCGCAGACCGCGGGCGAGGTGATCCGCAGCTATCGGGAGCTGTTCGAGGACTACCAGTTCTCGAAAGCGCTGGAAGCGGCATGGACGCTGGTGGCGGCGGTGAACAAGTACCTGGTGGAAAACGAGCCCTGGACGCTGGCGGAGAAAACGGATGAAGACAGCCGCGCGCGCCTGGCGACGGTGCTCTACACCGCGGCGGAGGCCCTGCGCGTGGTGACGGCGCTGGTGCATCCCGTAATGCCGGAAGCGACGGGGCGGATATGGTCGCAACTGGGACTAGGCGCGGTGGCCAAGGCGCGCCTGGACAAGCTGGAGTGGGGACAACTGGCCCACGGCACCAAGCTGGGCCTGGTGGAGCCGGTGTTCCCGCGCGCGGACAAATCGGTGATCGAGAGGATGCAGCAGATGGAGAGCCAGCCAAAGGCAGCAGAAGCGGAGAAGAAGGAAGCGGCGCCGGCAACTACGTCA
>DATIGQ010000171.1 GCA_035454605.1 Terriglobales bacterium | reverse complement strand
AGCTTGGGCATGACCTCGATATGCCAGTGGTAGTAGTCGTTGGGCGGGTCCTGCACGGGCGAGGAGTGCAGCACGAAGTTGTAGGCCGGCAGGTCGAGCACGCGATCCATCTTGGCCAGCAGGGTCCTCATCGACCGCGCCAGGTTCTCATAGATGTGCGTGGCCGAGTTCTCATACGACGACTCGTGCCGCTTGGGAAGGATCCAGGTTTCGAAGGGGAAGCGCGGGGCATAGGGCGCAAGAGTCAGGAAGTCGTCGTTCTCGCCCACCACGCGCACCATGGTCTCCATTTCCTGCCGGATGACGTCGCAATAGATGCAGCGTTCCTTGTAGAGGAAATACTGCTTCGAGCCCTCCAGCTCTTCCACCACCTGCTTGGGAAGAATGGGCAGGGCGATGAGCTGGCAGTGCGGATGTTCGAGCGAGGCGCCGGCGGCCTCGCCGTGGTTCTTGAAGATGAGGATGTACTTGAAGCGCTTGTCCTTCTTCAGATCCACGATGCGGTCGCGGAAGGCCCACAGCACGTCCTCCACCCGTTTGAGCGGCAGCGTGGCCAGCGTGAGGTTGTGGTCGGGAGTCTCGATGATGACTTCGTGCGCGCCGACGCCGTTCATCTTGTCGAACATGCCCTCAGCCTGACGGTTCAGGCTGCCCTCGATCATCAGCGCGGGGAACTTGTTGGGCACCACGCGCAGATTCCATCCGGCGGTATCGCGCTGCGGCGGCGGGCCGCCGTTCGACTGCGGGCGATAGGCGATGATCTCGGGCGGAGTCTTGGACTCGTTTCCCGCGCAGAAGGGGCAGAAGCCCCCCTTCATCCGTATGGGCTCTCGGGAAAAGTCGGTGGGACGCTTGGCGCGGTCGGTGGCGATGATGACCCAGCGCCCGGTAATGGGGTCCTTCCGGAGTTCAGGCAATCGAAGTCACCGTAGTGTCGAGAAGTTCAAAATCCGGGTCCGGCTATTCTACGCCATCGGGAAGGCATTCTTGAACAGCGTAATATCCACAGGCCGGCCCTCTTCCAGATAGATGCTCACGATGTCGAAGCGGCAGCCCGGCTGGCCTTCGACCCGCCGCAAGTATTCGCGCGCCACGGCGATGAGGTCCTGTTGCTTCTCGAGGTCCACCGCGGCCTCGGCGGGCGCCACCGCGCGGGTGGTGCGCGTCTTGACCTCGATAAAGCACAGCACGTCGCCCTCCCAGCCGATGAGGTCGATTTCTCCCTTGCGACGGGGTGAGCGGAAGTTCCGTGCCACCATCACGTATCCGTGCTGCCGCAGGTAGAAGTAGGCTTCTTCCTCGCCCCGGCGTCCGGTGGCCATGTGGACGGCTTCGCCGGAAGGTGGCCGCAGAACCAGGCGCGCCGCCGCATCGAGGGTGCGGACTGCAAGCCGTGTCAGCCTTCCGGACATTTCAGTCTCCCGTCACGCGGTCGCCTACGCGGATGACGCCATGCCCTGGAACATGGGCTTGCGTTTTTGTCATTCCGGGTCCGCTGCAGCGGACCCGGAATGACAATTCTCCGAGAGCTACTTCCCCGCTTCTTTCTCGACGATCGCGATCGACTCCTCGAGCACGTCCATCGCCGCGTCGGCTTGGTCGCGAGTGACCACCAGCGGTGGGGCGATGCGCAGCGCGGTTTCGCCGGCGCCCAAGAACAACAGACCTCGGTCGAAGGCCAGCTCCACGATGCGATCGCGCTGTTTCTGCGCCGCGGCCTTGGTCTTCTGATCGGCGACGATCTCCACGCCGATCATCAATCCACGCCCGCGCACGTCGCCCACCATAGGGTGCTTCTTCGGCCATTCGGAGATGCGGTCGAGGATGTGCTTGCCGACCTCGGCCGCGTTCTTCATGGCTTCGCGCTCGATGATGTCGAGCGTGGCCAGCGCGGCCGCAATGCACACCGGGTTGCCGCCGAAGGTGGAGGCGTGCGAGCCCGGTACCCAGTCCATGATTTCCGCGCGGGTCAGCGTCACGCCCAGCGGCATGCCGCTGGCGATCCCCTTGGCGCTGCAGACGATATCCGGCTCGACGCCGGCATGCTGGATGGCCCACCACTTGCCGGTGCGGCCACAGCCGGACTGCACTTCGTCTGCCACCAGCAGGATGCCGTGCTCATCGCAGATGCGCCGCAGCTCCTGCAAAAACTCGGTGGGCGCCACCACGTACCCGCCCTCACCCTGGATAGGCTCGACGAAGATGGCCGCCACTTCCTCGGGAGGCAGTATGGTCTTGAACAGTTTCTGTTCGATGAAGCGGGCGCAATCACGCGCGTACTCCGCCGCGTCGGTCCCCGCCGGCCGCCGGTAGAGGTTGGGATACGGCACATGGGTCACACCCGGCATCAGCGGAGCGAACCGCCGCCGCTGCTGCGGCTTCGACGAAGTCAGCGCCAGCGATCCCATGGTGCGTCCGTGGAAGGCGCCGAAGAAGGCGACGATGTGCTGGCGCCTGGTGTGATAGCGCGCCAGCTTGATGGCGGCCTCCACCGCTTCCGTTCCCGAGTTGCCGTAGTACACGCGGTGCGGGCCGCGCATGGGCGCGATCTGCGAAAGCCGCTCCGCCAGCGTGACCATGTTCTCGTAATAGAAGTCGGTGCCCGACATGTGAATCAGGTCGGCCGCCTGCTTCTGAATGGCCGCCACAACCTCCGGGTGGCAGTGTCCGGTGGAAACCACGGCGATGCCCGCCGAGAAGTCCAGGAACTCGTTGCCGTCCACGTCCTCGATCACGGTGCCGCGGCCACGCTTGGCCACCAGCGGGTACGAACGGGTGTAGGACGGAGAGAGATACTTCGCATCGCCCTCCAGAATGCGCTTGGCATTGGGGCCGGGAAGGGCGGTCTTGATCTGGGGTCCGGCGGGATTCAGTGTCTTGGTAGTCATGTCAGTTTCCTCGTATGAGCTGGGCGCCCGAAGGGCGCGTGAAGGTGGGCATCCGCCGGGGCGGACGCCAGAGCTCAAAAGAACGAGGAAAGGACTAGTCGCAGCCGAAGAGGTTCGGACGCAGCTGTGCGGGACGATGCAACAGATTGGCCATCAGGTTAGGCGCCATACCGCAACTCCACATTCATTATAGCTGTCCGAGCGCGCAGCCGTAACCCCGGGGGCCAGGGTAACCCCTGTCCCGATACCGGCGGTTACCTGTCCCTACGTAGTCTGGCGGCCGGGATGGGGCCGTCCTATGCTGGTCGCACTCCCAGGGGACTGGAGGCACCATGAGGTGCATGTGGCTGCTGCCGGTAGCCTTGGCGGTGCCGGGCGTCTTAGCCGGGCAAGAATCTCAGTCCGCGGCCGACTGTTCCCTGTCTCGGCCGTTGGAAGCGGAAGCGAGCGCAGCCGCCGTTCCGGTGGCTCCGATGGGCTCGCGCATTCCACGCCTGGCCGAAATCAGCCGTCGGAACACGCCGGAGTACAGCTACTCCAGCGTCTGGACGCCGCCAGCGTTCGCGCAGGTTCGGGCGATGCAGCCGGCGCGGCCGCGCAGCAATTCCCTGCCCCGATTCCTGCTGCGCAATCCGCTGCTGGCCAAGCCGCTGATCCGAAAGCTGGCGAATCAGCTCGCGGGACGCGAACTCTTCGACCCTGCCTCCGCCGGCCATAGCCGTATCCGCATCTCGCCGCACGTGGACCCGGGCAGCGAGGAGTACGGCGTCCGTGTCAAGCTTTCGCTGACGCGCCGGGACTAGCCTCCCGAGGACGACGCCGCCAGCATGAACGTCAGCCCCATGATGACGATATAGGCGCCGATCGCGGCCAGCCACACGGTCAGGATGAGCTTCTTTTTCTCGTGCTCGAACTTGGCGAACGCGTAATACAGGATGTAGAGCGGAATGCACAGGCACAGCAGACCCTGCACCACTCCGCCCTTTTGAAACGCGTGGATGAGCACAATGATCGCGCACACCAGCGAAACCAGACTGCACAGCAGACCAACGATTCCCAGCAGTCCACCCATTGCCACCCTCCCCAACAGCTAGATTGCGGATGAGCCGGCAAACCAGCTCACAATCATGCGAATGAGTCCGAACGCCAGAAAGGAATAGACCAGGGCTTCATACGCCGGGCGGAGACGTGCTTGGTGCGCGGTAAAGGAGCGCCGCAAGCGCCCTCGCACGTCGTTCGGCAGCAGCCCGTGCACGGAAATCAGGACCAGGGCTGGAAGCACCGCGAAGACGAAGGGGTGATAGAAGAAGGCCGCAGCTCCGTCTCCGTGCAGCAGCGAGGAAAGTGCCCTCGTCATCCCGCAACCCGGACAGGGTAGGCCGGAGAGAATGCGGAACAAGCAAACGCGAATGCCCAATCCATTCGACGGTAATGCGGCTGCCGCAGCCAGAATCAGGGGAGCCAGCACCGACGCCAGGGGGTTGAACATCAGGCTGTAGACATCGGCGGCTGCCGGGAAGAAGGATGAGCGAAAGGTGCGCAGTCCCCCTTCCAGGGTCGGCAACGGACTCTCGGCCGCAGACATGAATCCGGCATCCCTTTCCGCGCACTGCCCAGGCGCCAACGAACGCGAGCAGCCTACTACAGCGTCACCGTCAGTCAAGCCGAAAGTGGATACGTGGCTTGCCGCGTCCGCCCACCGCGACACCCCATGAAACCGTGTGCTTCAGCCCTGGGGGCGCGGAGAAAACAGAGACTGGATGTACGTTCGAAGCGGGTCCCGATTACCTGCGCTCCTGCAACTCGACGATTTGATGCAGCACCGCCAGCAGGACACAGGGTATGGCCATTCCCGCCGCCAACATCAGGCCCGATTCGCGTGGAATCTCGACCGTGAGCAGGAACAGGGCCGCGAATAACGACGTCCCGGCTAGAAGCAGGACGGATTCGCGCCCGCGAGTCAGCGCTGACCGTTGGGTTATCAGGTGGGCGACCGGCTGAGCGGCTGACTCCGCGTCACACGCTGGCGGTGCCGCCCGGGCTGCCTCGGCGGGCTGGGTCGCGAGGCTGGCCGCGTCGGCTTGACCGGCAACGCGAGGCTCAGGCTCCGTACTGACCCCGTGAGCCGCCGCACAGCGCGTGAGGAGGCTATCGAACAATGCTTCTTTCAGCCTGCGACGTTCAGGCTCCGCCAGTTCGACGAACTGTATGCCGGCCTGGCTGGCGCTGGTCCAGCACACTTCGCCGGCAGCGTCGACGAACGTGCGCGTTCCCGGCAACTGAAAGTTCACGTGCACCGGAGCCTGCGCTCGCACCGGCGCCGCGGCCTGCACCGCCATCCCATGCTCATTCAGATTGAGGATGATGCCGCCGTTCGATCGGTCCAGGTTCACGTAGGCCAGGGTGTCCCACAGGACGTGGCGCGGCAGTCGGCGCTGCAGTGACATCTCAGACTGATGTTGCCGCAGGTCGGCCGGTTCACCCAAGTGCCAGAAGTGGTTCCGGGGCAGTCTTTCGCCGCGGATTCGCGCGGACCAACCGGGACGCAAAAGAGGCGACGCAGAGAGCTCTGAAGGATGAAGGACCGCCGAGAGGGCGAGCGTTCGAATCCGCGCTCTGGGGCTGTTGTAAAATAGTCAGGTTGAACCCCACACCGCAGTCTGCGGTGTTCTCCGCGTCGGGACGTGGCGCAGCCTGGTAGCGCACTCGCTTGGGGTGCGAGGGGTCGGCAGTTCAAATCTGCCCGTCCCGACCAATCCTTTCAAAGACTTAAACGAACATCTGGTTTTTCCGCCACCTCGCTGTAGGCGATTTTGTGACGGTCTCCCCGTCCGGCCACAAGAAAGTCATCACGCCCTCAAAGCGCTCTTGGGATGCCGGTCGCAGCTCTGGCGGAGCGACGCGGGGATCGTCGTATTCGATGACGGCGTCCCCAGCCAGCCACTCTAGAAAGGCCGACCCATCGTCCGCTTTGACCATCAAGCGGGCTGGGCCATCGCTCGGAACGTCTTCTTGGCCGCACAAACCTGCGCTCCAGGATTTCTTCCCCGTTATAATCCTGCGATCTGAAAGGTGGGCCGCCCGCCGGATTACTACAAGGACATCCTGAGATGAGAAGAGCGTTGGTTGTTCTCGCCTTAACAGCAGCCTCAATGACCCTGGGACAAGGGCAAAGCGCTCCGAGGGTTTCCAAAAGGAGCGTTGACCAAGTCATTCGACAAGTCGATCAGGAACGCATTCAAGCGCAGATCCATGCTGATGCCGCGGCGCTGGAGCGCATCTACGCCGAAGACTTCATTGGTATAGGACCAAGCGGCGCTGTTAGGACGAAGGCGCAGGTCCTCGCAGATTTCTCCTCGCACAGGTTGAAATTCCAATCGATCACCACCGACGATGTTCGCGTACGCGTCTACGGAAACACCGCCGTGGAAACCGGTCGCTCCACGATGATCGGGGAAGACGCGGGGAAACCGGTTCCTCGTGACAATCGCTTCACCAGGGTATGGGTGAAACAGCAGCGCGGCTGGCGACTGGTCTCCAACCACTACTCGACATTGGTTACCCAGTGATCCCGTGAAGCGCACTTGGACCATCCTTGGCGTACGCGATGTGCCCGCCAGCTACCGCTGGTACCAGTCGCTGTTCGGCCAGCCGCAAACGCCGCCCGCACATGAGTATTTTGGGCAGATCCTCGACGCGGATGGGACGGTCTTGCTCTGCCTGCACCAGCGGGGTGCGCACGAGCACCCGAGCCTGATGAGTCCCGAGAAGGCGGCGGCCGGAGAAGCTCTGGTCACTCAGCGAGATGGAGAGCACGGGCGGCGAGCCCGACGTGGTCGGCCGCGACAAAAAGACGGGCGAGTTCCTTTTTTTGGCACCCGAGATCCGGCAATGCCTACGACGCGCATGCGGTCAGTGTTCTCGATGAGCACAAGCGACAGCTCGGCTACTTGGCCTCGCGAAGTGGCGCAGGACATTGCAGCAGATATGGGAGGTTGGCCGGGTGTGGATTGCCGCCATCACACGGATTGGTAAGCCAGAGGGGAGCAATAGCATTGGCTCTGGCCTGTTCTTGTTCCGATTGACACCTGAGGGTGAACGGCGGTTCCACGCCCAAAAGAATGCAGTACTAGCCCCCAACCGCTAGCTAGATTAGAGCTTGAGCCCCGTCGAGCCTGGCAGTGCCGATTATGGTCCAAGTTCTAAAATCGTCTGCTAGGGCCGACCAACGCGTTTTCACAGCCAGCTATCGTTCATTCCAACTGGACCGTTGAAGCCTGACAAGGAAGTCCGTTGCTACGGCATTCTGCTTGGCTCTCTTGTCGGTTCGGTTGCAGGGGCAATTCCTCCGTAGGGTTCTCTCGCCCTAGCTGGGAATTCACTGTTCTCAGGGCCTGAATTCAGAAGAGACTTTCGCCTTGATGCGGGAGCCGGGACATTAGGAGAGGCTTGCGAGTGACACACGTGTCGCCCAATCATGAACCCGAGCGCCCCGCCGACAAGAACGTCCGATGGAAAGTGCTCCCGCTCGAAGGTGCGGGACACGGAGACCAATCCTGCCAGGCTGTAGGCGACAATTGCCATCCAGCGCTTGTGCTGATACTGGCAGGCTACCACTGTCGCCAGTGCCCAAGATCCGGCGGCGTGTCCGGAGGGGAACGCCCGTCCTCCCTCGAAGAAGTCCCCCTCAGCATTGTCGATGAGCATAGTGCCGCCGGCGGTGGTTGGCCGGGGCCGCTGGGTGACGGTCTTCAGGGCCTGCGTGATGATGAAGGCATCGGCAAAGGCGCGATAGCCGAGAAGACCTGTAGTGCGGGCCCGCTCGTTGCCGCGCCAGCGTCCAATCAGATAGAAGGCGCTGGCGACACCGAGGTCGCCTGCGGCGCCGCCAACCTGGGAGACCCGATGGCTGAAGGCGTAGCCGCTGCCCGGTGGGTCCTCCGAGATTTCCCGGGCCACGTCGGGATCGGTGGCAATCAGGGCGGCGGTCGCGCCTCCCAGCGTTGCGACCCAGGGTGCGTCGCTCTTCTTGAGTCGGAAGGGCCGGAGCCACAGGAATTTCTGGTCCCGAAGAATCTGTCGAGGCAATTCTTTGAGCCGGGGAGGTTCAACGCGAGGGGCATCGGAGCCTGGCTGGCCGCCTTCATGATCGAGGCCGCGCGGCCTTTGCGGATCCAGAGTCGGACTCTTTGCGAGGAAGAGGCGATTGACCGCTCGCCCCTCCGGCAAGCGAATTGAAATCAGCGCGCTGGGTGCGTCCGGCAGATCCACCCGGTTTTCTGCAGCGGGCTCATCGTGAGGGGCAACATCTTGGCCGGCGAGCGGTACGCCGAGAATCAGCGCAAGTGCCGCCCCGGGGAGAATCTGCCGAGACTGATGCCTATTGTGCCCTGGTTCGCCTTCCCCCAGGTGGCCGGTCATGCATCTTATTCGCATTGCTAGCTGCGTTAGATGCAGCCCTGACGCTACAAGGCTTCTGCTGCCCAAGTTCCTTGGATCGTCCGCCAGGGCCGACCATTCTTCACCCCGATCTGTGGGATGAGGCCTTGATGCTTCCAAGTGAGGTAGGGTGCCGCGCAGCCATCGGGAAGCCGTCACATCCCGGTGCGGATGGCGTCCAGTTGCTCGTCGTCGATGCCCAGCTTGCGGCGGCCTTCGGCGCTGATGCGGTGCGGAGTCCAGGGCGGGTCCCACACTACGTTGACCTTGGCGTTGGTGACGCCGGGCGTGGAAAGCAGGGTCTGGCGGACGTCGCGGCTGATCTCGGTGTGCGACGGGCAGCCCTGCGCGGTCAGCGTCATCTGCACCTCGACCTCGCCCGCGTCGCTCACTTCCACGCTGTAAATCAGGCCCAGATCCACGATGTTCAGCGGGATCTCCGGGTCGTAGCACAGGCGGAGCCGGTCCAGGATGTCGTCCTGCGTAGGCATCCTCTAATTCTACCGGAAAGAACGCCAAGGAGTCGGGAGGCAATCAGCAACCGGACACCGACTTAGTGACACGATTAACTCGGCGTCTCTGCGCCTCTGTGGCTAATCTTCCACCATCGCGAATTGCAGCTTGCGCTGGAAACGGTCCACGCGGTCCAGCAGCACACGCACGCGGTCTCCGAGGGAGAACTTCTTCCGGGTACGTTCGCCGATGATCTGGCGCGTGTTCTCGCGAAAGGTGTAGCGGTCTCCGGCTAGGGTGGCGATGGGCACCAGGCCCTCGACGAACATGTCCATCAGTTCGACGAAGAGACCCCAGCGCGTGACGCTGATGATGAGCGCCTCGAACTCCTCCCCGATGCGGTCCTGCATGAACCTGATCTTCTTCCACTCCATCAGCTCGCGCTCGGCGTCGTCGGCGCGTCGCTCGGACTGGCTGGATTCCTGGGCGATTTCTTCCAACACCTCCTGTG
>DATIGQ010000170.1 GCA_035454605.1 Terriglobales bacterium | reverse complement strand
ATTGCACAAATTGCGCCGTCTGCGAGATGTTCTCCCCCAGCACCAGCTTCGACGCAAGTTGTTCATAGAAACCTAGGTTCTTGAGTGCCGCTTCCGCTGCGCGGCCATAGGGAGCATGGCGGGGATTGGCGATTGCGATCTTGCGTATCGAAGGGTCCCGGAGCGCTTGTGCGCCGCGCTCGCCCACGTTGAGATTCTTGCTCTTTGGCGCCCAAATGACGATGCGGCCGATGGCATAAATCACCGGAGCGTCAGTAAGCCCTGCCCTTTCCAAGCGGCGCGGGTATTCGCGGTCGGCCGAAAGAAACACATCGAATGGCGCACCGTTCTGCATTTGGGCGAAGAAGTTGCCCGACGACCCGTAAGTGACGCCCACGGTATGTCCCGTTTGTTTCTCGAAGCCGGACACGATCTCGGGCAGGGCGAACGTCAGGTCGCTGGCCGCGGCGACCCGAAAATCGTCCGCCGGAGCCGATATCGCGAGCGAGAGTGTGAGAATCAGGAAAATCGCGCGCACCGTCATTTCTCCGCATCAGGGCCGGACAATCATGACTTCCGTGGACTTGATGAGCGCGGCCGCCACCTCGCCCCTCTTCAGCCGCATTTCCCGCGCGGCATCGGCAGTGATGATGGAGGTGATGTGCTGCCCACCGATGGATAGCACTACCTGTGCCAGCAGGCCGCTCAAGCGTACTTCTACGATCCGCCCGACCAATTGGTTGCGTCCGCTGATGCGCCGGAAGCCGCGCCGCCGCCCCGCTCCGGGTGGCTCGCCGGCCTGGTGCAGGAAGCGGTCGATCTCGCCCTGCGGAACGCGGTGGTGCCCGCCGGCGGTCCTCACGGTTTGCAGCTTGCGGCGATAGATCCATTGCTTCAGCGTGGGGTAACTGATGCCCAACATGCGCGCCGCATCGCGCGGCCGCAGAAGTTCCGAGGCTGCCATGAGTATGCAGTATAATTCACATAAAATAGTGATTACAATACGATTCAATATGATTCTGTGCCACGGACAACTCTTGGATAGAATCGGGGTTTAGGACATTGTGGGTACGGTGAAGTACGTGCGCAACAAATGGGTGCTGATGGGGGCGGCGGCCGCAGCCATCACCATCTTTGCTGCCTTCCGCATGGGCCGCAAGACCACCGCCGAGTATTTCACCGCACGGGTCGAGCGGGGCGATATTCGCGAAGTGGTCGAGGCCACGGGAACCATCAACGCGGTAACCACGGTGCAGGTGGGTTCGCAGGTTTCCGGCACCGTGTCCCAACTGTTTGCCGACTTCAATTCCACCGTGAAGAAGGGCCAACTCATCGCGCAGATCGAGCCCTCCCTGTTCGAGGGTGCTCTCCTTCAGGCTCGAGCGGACCTGGAAAACGCGCGTGCCAACCTGGCTGCGTCCCAGGCCAACCTGGAGCGCGCCAAGGCCACAGCGGTGCAGACCAAGGCCGAATACGAGCGCACCAAGCGTCTGGCGGCCGAGGGTGTGCTGAGCCAGCAGCAGCTCGAAGTCGCTCGGGCAAACGCCGAGTCCGCCGATGCCGCCGTATCTGCGTCACAGGCCCAGGTCACGCAAGCAGCGGCTCAGGTAAAGCAGCGCTCCGCGGCGGTCGAAGTTTCGCAGACCAACTTGAGCCATACCCGAATCATCGCTCCCATTGACGGCACCGTGGTCAGCCGCAACGTGGACGTAGGGCAGACAGTCGCGGCTTCATTACAGGCACCAACGCTTTTCACCATCGCCCAGGACCTGACGGAAATGCAGGTCTATGCCAAGACGGACGAGTCCGACGTGGGCCAGATCCAGGTGGGCCAGCAAGCGACCTTCAAAGTAGATGCTTTCCCGCGTGACAATTTCGGGGGCCGCGTGATGCAGGTACGCATGAATGCGACCGTCGTGCAGAACGTCGTGACCTACGATACCGTGGTCGAATTCAAGAATCCGGAATTGAAGCTTTTCCCCGGCATGACGGCTTACGTGACCATTCCTGTGGCCAGCGCCCACAATGTGCTCAAGATCGCCAACGGAGCCATACGGTACAAACCCGACCTGAGGCCCGAGGAGATACGCGCGCTCTACGCAAAATACGGGATCAAGGACGGCCTGGGCCAGGGCGAAGCCCGCCCGCGCGGGCGCGAGCAGCCGGGAGGCGCCTCGGACAGCGTCGCGCCGCAGCCGCGGACCCAGCGCGCAAACCACGCCATCCTCTGGAAGTTGCGTCCGGATAAGACCCTGGAGCCTGTGCATGTGCGCACGGGCATCACGGATCGCACGGTGACCGAGCTCGTGGCCGTGTCGGAGGGGACCTTGAACGAAGGTGACGTGCTGGTGACGGGAGAGAGTGCGGCCGGTGGCGGTTCTTCGGGAACGCGGTCGCCGCTGGCCGGCCAGCCCAGGCGCCGGTAACCTTCGCGCCCGAGCGACTGCAAGCCAGATTGAGGATGGCTACAGTACCCCAAGTCGAAAGCGCTGCCCGGGTCGGCCTGACGCCGGAGCCGGTGATCCGCGTCCAGGACCTCCACAAGTACTACGAACTGGGCGAAACACGCGTGCACGCTCTGCGCGGCGTCAGCCTCGAGATCGCCCGCGGTGAATTCCTCGCCGTCATGGGCGCCAGCGGCAGCGGCAAGTCCACGTTCATGAATATCCTGGGCTGCCTGGATAAGCCCACCAGCGGCCGGTATCTGCTGGAAGGCACCGACGTTTCTGAATTCGACAAGAAGGCGCTGGCCCGCATCCGCAATCAGAAGATCGGGTTCGTTTTCCAGGGCTTCAATCTGCTCTCGCGAACCACCGCGCTGGAGAACGTGGAGCTGCCGACGTTGTATGCGCACCTTACGACGGAGGAGGGCGACGCACGGGCCCGCGAAGCACTCACGATGGTGGGGTTGGCGGGACGGGAGGACCACTATCCTTCACAGCTCTCCGGCGGGCAGCAGCAGCGAGTGGCCATCGCCCGTGCCCTGGTGAACCATCCAGCCATTCTGCTGGCGGACGAGCCTACCGGCAACCTGGATAGCCGTACGGCGGTCGAGATCATGGAGATCCTCCAGCGACTGAACGAGGAGCAGGGCCTCACCATCGTGTTGGTGACCCATGAGCATGACATCGCGCAGTTTGCCCGGCGCATCGTGATCTTCCGCGACGGCACGATCCGTCACGACGAACCCAACCCGCAACCGGAGCGAGCCCGCGAGGTGCTTACGACCTTGCCCAGGCTGGAGGATTAGAAAGCATGAACGCGACCGCCATTATTCGCATCGCGCTTCGGGCTCTTGCGCGCAACAAGATGCGCTCCAGCCTGACCATGCTGGGCATCATCATCGGCGTCGGCGCGGTGATTGCCATGGTGGGCCTGGGCCAAGGCGCGCAACAGCAGGTACAGGAGCAGATTGCGGCCATGGGTTCCAACATGCTGTTCGTGGGCTCCGGCACCGTGAACCGCAGCGGGCTGCGCATGGGTTGGGGCCAGACCAAGACCCTGGTCTACGAGGACATGCAGGCTATCTTGCGCGAGTGCCCTGCGGTGGCCGCGGCGGCGCCCGGAACCATGACCTCGGCGCAGGTCGTTTTCGAGAACGACAACTGGAACACTCGCATCACCGGCACCGAGCCCCAATATTTCGAAATCCGCAATTGGGCCTTCCAGGAGGGGACTTCCTTCACACAGGAGGATGTGCAGGCGTCCACCAACGTCGCCGTGATTGGCGAAACGGTGCGCAAGAACCTGTTCGGCGCCGTCGATCCCGTGGGGCAGACCATCCGCATCAAGAATCTGCCCTTCAAGGTGGTGGGCGTGCTGGCGACCAAGGGCCAGTCGGCTGCCATGGGCGATGATCAGGACGACATTATTGTGGTTCCCCTGACCACGCACCAGAAGAAGCTCACCGGTGACACCTGGTTGCGCTTCATCATGGTTTCGGCCGTGTCCCGCCAGGCTAGCTACACCGCGCAGCAGCAGATTCAGTCGCTGCTGCGGGACCGGCATCGCATCCGGCCCGGTCAGGACGATGACTTCATGGTGCGCAACCTGGCGGACATGGCGGACCTGGCCAACCAGGCGAGTCGGGTCATGACCTTGCTCCTGGCGTCCATTGCCAGCGTCTCATTGCTGGTGGGGGGCATCGGCATCATGAACATCATGCTGGTTTCCGTAACGGAACGAACGCGTGAAATCGGCATTCGCATGGCCATTGGCGCCACCGAACAGGACGTGCAGCGGCAATTCCTTATTGAGGCTGTTGTGCTGAGCATGATTGGCGGCGCGGTGGGAATCGCCCTGGGCGTAGGCTCCTCCCTGCTTATCACCAACACCCTGGGCTGGCCGGTACTGGTCTCGCCGCTGGCCATCGTGATTGCTGTGGTCTTTTCGGTGGCCGTGGGCATCTTCTTCGGCTTTTACCCGGCGCGCAAGGCCGCGCTCCTCGATCCCATCGAAGCGCTACGCTACGAGTAGGCTGCTACTTGCGGTAGCGGCGAATCAAAGCCTGATAGCGTGGATCGGAGCGCAGCGAGGCCAGGTAGGGGCTGGCGTCAAGGTAGGCGAAGTCGCGGTAGCCGGCGGCCAGCGCCTGCCTCAAATGCATGAGCGCCTTCTCCTTGTCTCCCTTCAGCGCGTATATGGATGCCCTTTGCGGAACGCTTGCGGACGAGTCGGCTCGCAAGCGTTTTCGCAAAGAAGCTCTGACCCTCTCCAAGCTCAACCACCCCAATATCGGAACCATCTTCGACTTTGACACGCAGGATGGAGTCGACTTTTTGGCGATGGAGTACATCCAGGGTGTAACCCTGGACAAGAAAGTGTCTGCTGCCGCCTTGGAACAGAAGGAAGTGATTGCAATCGGTGAGCAGATGGCGGCTGCCCTACAGGAAGCCCACGACCAGGGCGTGATTCACCGCGACCTCAAGCCATCGAATGTCGCCGTGACTCCCAAGGGCGTGGTCAAGGTGCTGGATTTCGGACTGGCCACCTTGCTCCACCCCATCGGCGCGCACGACGCGACACTTAGTGCGACTGCGGATGGCAGAACCTTGACGGCGACATCGCGGTCCAGATGCTCATCGCGCGCGCGGTAGACAACACCCATGCCGCCAGCGCCGACCTCTTCCAGTATCCGGTAATGTCCCAGCGTGCTGCCGATCATCGCGACCCGATACCAAAGTGGGGCAGCGCCACGACCGAACTCGCCACCTCAGTCCTTCCGCCGCTCGAAAAGGGCTACTAGTCGGCGGTGATCCTACCAACCCACTTTGTTGTCCTGCGCCTTGTTCTGTTCGTCCAGCCACTTCTTGAGCGGCGCGAAATAGTCGATGATGGCGGTGGCATCCATCTGCTTGCTGCCGGTCATTGCTTCGAGCGCTTCCGGCCACGGGCGACTCTGACCCATCTGCAGCATCTTGTTCAGCTTCTCGCCTGCTTTCTTGTTGCCAGAGATGGAACAGCGATGCAGCGGCCCGGTGTACCCTGCCTCGTGGCACAATGCGCGGTGAAACTGGAACTGCAAGATGCGGGCCAGGAAATACCGCGTGTAGGGAACGTTGCCGGCCACGTGGTACTTGGCGCCGGGATCAAAGTCCTGCTCGCTGCGTGCCACCGCCGGCGCAATCCCCTGGTACTTCCTGCGCAGCTCCCACCAGGACTGGTTGTAGGTTTCGGGTTTGATCTCGCCGGAGAACACCTTCCAGCGCCACTGATCCACGAGCAACCCGAACGGCAGGAACGCAATCTTGTCCATGGCCATCTTCATCAGGTAGGGCAAGTCACCCTCGGGCCCGGGTACTTTCTCGAGCAGCCCGACCTTGTTCAGGTACTCCGGTGTGATGGAGAGCGCAATCGCGTCGCCTATCGCTTCGTGGAAACCATCGTTGGCGCCGCCGCGATACAGGAACGGCTGATGCCGATAGGCGCGCTGGTAGAAGTTGTGTCCCAGTTCGTGGTGGACGACGGGGAAATGCTCATCCTTAACTTCAATGCACATCTTCAGCCGCAGGTCCTGATCGTTGTCCACGTCCCACGCGCTGGCGTGGCAGATGACGTCGCGGTCCCGTGGCTTCACGAAAAGTGACCGCTCCCAGAAAGTTGCCGGGAGAGGCTCGAAGCCGAGCGCAGTAAAAAACCGCTCGCCATACCGGACCATCTCCAGTTCGTCGACTTTCTTCTGCTTCAGCAGTTCGGTCAGGTCGTAGCCGCGGCTGCCCGGCGGCTCCACCAGGGGATAAATGTTGCCCCACTCTTGCGCCCACATGTTGCCCAGCAAGTGCGCGGGAATGGGTCCGTTGGCAGGGACTTTGTCGGCCCCGTACTGCTTGGCCAGTTGTGCGCGCACATAGGCGTGGAGGGAAAGATAGAGCGGCTTCACCTGCTCCCACAGGCGATCGACTTCCTTGGCAAATTCGTCGGGCGGCATGTCGTAATTCGAGCGCCACATGGCCCCTACATCCTGGAAGCCCAACTCGCGGGCACCCTTGTTGGCCAGTACTACTTCGCGTTCGAAGTCCTTTCGCATGGGCACCGCGATGGCGTGCCAGCCCTGCCACGCATCAAGCTGTTCGTCGTAGTTGCGGCTCTTGGCGAGCGTCCGCTCCAGGTCGTTCAGGGAAAGGCACTGGTCCTTGTCCGTGGGACAGTACTTGCCGCGGCCGTAGGCGGCGTCGAGCCCAACCGTGATCTTGGTCAGTTCGTCGCGTTCCTCGGGATTGTTGGGCGCAGGAACCGTCAGTGCCAGCTTCAGCAGCTTCAGTTTGCGCTCCACATCCTCCGGCAGATCCACTCTGTCAAAGCGCGCCGCCTTGGTCGCCAGGTCCGTGGTCACGGCGGTGAACTGGCTCTGATAATCCGCTTCCAGCTCTTCTGTGTCGTAGGTGATGAAGTTGGCCTTGATCCAGGAAGCCCTGGCGAGCTTGTTGTTGAGGTCGAGGAGCTGCTTCTCCGTCTGCTCAACGAAAGCCTTGGCTTCTTCCGCCGTCGGCTTGCCGTCGGACTGCCCCATCGCGAGGGGCGTCAGGCACAATAGAAAAGCCGCAGCGAAAGCGGCCGCGATGGGAATGCTGCCCTTGCGCAACATGAGTGCCATTCGGGTCAATCCTCCAAGGCCATCATTCTAAATGGCCCGAGCTGATTCGGTCAGCGCGCAGGTCTGCAACTTTTGGCCGAATCGGGAGTCCTATCCTGTGGGCTGGCGCTGGGGAAACATCTGCCCGCGCCCGAAATGCGTTCTAATATGGTGAGTAGGAGCAGACGTTCTCATGCTGATTAAGAAAGCGTCCGAAATCCCGTCGTCGGAGATCACTCCCAAGCAAAGCTACCAGAACCGCCGGCAGTTCATTCTGACGGCCGCCGCGGGAGCAGGACTAGTGGCGGGAGGCTGGGCGCTAAAGAAGCTGACCGAACCCGAAGACGAGGTTTCCGCGGGCGTGAAGCTGGCGCACAACAAGAGTTCCCTCAGCACCAACGAAACGCCGAACTCTTTGCGCGACATTACGCATTACAACAATTTCTACGAGTTCGGCACCGACAAGGAAGACCCGGCGGCCAACGCCGGCAGCCTGCGCACCCGGCCCTGGACGGTGGCCGTGGAAGGCCACGTCTCCAAGCCGAAGGTGTACGACATCGACGCGCTCATCAAGATGTTCCCGCTCGAAGAACGCATCTATCGACTACGCTGCGTCGAGGCCTGGTCTATGGTCATCCCCTGGCTGGGCTTTCCCTTCGGCGACTTCATCAAGATGCTGGAGCCGACTTCCAAGGCAAAGTTCGTCCAACTGGTCACGCTCTACAACCCCGAGCAGATGCCCGGCCAGAAGGACCGTGTGCTGGACTGGCCGTACGTCGAGGGACTGCGTCTGGATGAGGCCATGCATCCCCTGACCATCCTGGCCGTCGGTCTCTACGGAGAGGTACTTCCCAACCAGAATGGCGCACCGATTCGGCTGGTGGTGCCGTGGAAGTATGGCTTCAAGAGCATCAAGTCGGTGGTGAAGATCCGGTTTGTGGAGCAGATGCCGGAAGCCACCTGGAACAAGATGCAGCCCAGCGAATACGGTTTCTATTCCAACGTGAATCCGACCGTGGACCACCCCCGCTGGAGCCAGGCCACGGAGCGGCGCATCGGCGAGTTCCGACGCCGGCCGACGCTGATGTTCAACGGATACGCCGACCAGGTAGCCAGCCTTTACACCGGCATGGACCTGCGCGCCAACTTCTGAAGCTCAGATGAAACCGATTTCCTGGCTGAAGATTGCGGTGTTTTTCGCGTCCCTGGGGCCTCTGGCCCGGCTCCTGTGGCGCTATCATCAGAACGACCTTACCGCCAACCCCATCGAGTTCATCACCCACTCGACCGGGCTGACGGCCTTGATTTTCCTGCTAATCACACTCGGCATCACGCCGCTGCGGCGCATCACCCGCCAGTATTGGCTCATTCAACTGCGCCGCATGCTGGGATTGTTCGCGTTCTTCTACGCTTGCCTCCATCTGGCCACGTACGTCGTCCTCGATCACTACTTTGACTGGGATCGCATGATCGCCGACGTCTACAAGCGCCCCTACATCACGGCGGGATTCACTGCCTTCGTCCTGCTGGTGCCGCTGGCCATCACTTCGACCAGCGGCTGGGTACGGCGGCTGGGCGGCCGGCGCTGGCAGATGTTGCACCGGCTCATCTACGTGAGTACGGCCCTTGCGGTGGTGCACTTCCTCTGGCTAGTCAAAGCGGATATCCGCGAGCCCGCCACCTACGGCGTTGTACTGGCGGTGCTGCTGGGCTACCGGCTTGTTCGTTGGCTGCTGTCGCGAACGCAACAGGCTTCCGGCGCCGCAGCCCAGACCCAGCAAGGCTGAGCAATCGTTCATTCCGTCACGCCAGCCGGCTCTGCTACGCGCTCTTGCGGGACGTAACGGCGTAGAATGCGGACCACTTCTGCTCCACTTTGCTGCTCCCGCAGTGTGGACAGGTGACGCCGCCCTTTTCGTACTCCGCCAGGGTTAGGATTCTCGTAAAGTCTTTCTTGCAGGATTTGCAGAAGAAATCGTACTGAGGCATGGGCCCCTCCACCGGTAGACGCCCACCAGGAAAATTCTAGGCCTCTGGCGATGGCGTTTCAACGCCCGCAACCGGAAGCGGCGCCTCAACGGCACCCAGGGCAACGAACTGCTCCAGCACTTGAATCGTGGATTCCGTATCCAGGCCCGCGGCCTGTGCAATCTGTTCCGGCAGGCGCAGGCCGTTCGTCGCGCGGAATACCGCCTCCGCGTCCTTTTCCACCTCGGCCACGGTAACCCCGTCCCCTGCTCCTCTGCCGAACAGGAGTACGCACTCGCGACGCAGGTCGTCTGTGACCGGCCTGCCCGCCCGCAGGCACTCCAGGACCTCCGGTAGAGACCAGGCGAACACGCGACACCAGGCGCCGGCCTTCCGCCGGTAGCGCATTACCTGGATCGTGCGGTCGCTGGTGGAGGCTTGCAGGAAGTGAGCGTACTCGTACTGCACCAGGTCTCGCCACCACGCGCCCGGGTGGACTGCGCCGTCCAGATGAACCACCGCCATCTCTCCCAGGCGACGCGCCGAGTCGAATGAGCCCAGCACGCAATCTTCGACGAACGCGTCAAAGGACGCCGCGTCGAGGACCTCCGAGGCCCGTCGGCCCGTGCGATCAAACAACGCGTGCGAGTACTGAAACGATTGCTGCAGGCGCCCGCCGTAGTACTTGCGCGCCAGGAGCCTTGCGGCGCGTTGCGCCCGGCGTCTCGAAAGGGGGAACCCTGCTGGAAGCTGCTTGCGCAACCGGGCATCGCACAGATGGCGCAACAGGTCTTCCCGGGGGGCTTGATCGCGCATGAGCAGACCTTGGCTGGGTGGGAAGCTAAACGGTCCGGATTCCTCCGGCAACCATCTCAGCGCACGCGCGCCAAGTGGACGGCAAACCAGGAGCGCACGTCCTTCCACGTGCTTTCGAGTGCGAAGCCGCCTTCTTCCAGCATGCCCTGCACCCAGTCATCTGTGTACTTGTAGCTGTTCTCGGTGTGCAACAACTCCCCGGCATCGAACCAGACTTTCAGACCGAGCAACCGCACCCGCACCGCCTGCGGCCCCAGGCTCTCCAGGTACATCTCGATGCGCGAGGCCTCAGGATTCCAGCGGACGCGGTGGCGGAATCGTTCGAGGTCGAACTCTCCCCCAAGCTCGCGATTGATGCGCGCCAGGACGTTCTTGTTGAACCGTTCCGTAACGCCCTGGGGGTCGTCGTACGCGGGAATCAGGACGGCCGCATCCTTGCGCAGGTCCACGCCCAGCAGCAGCGCGTCGCCCGGACTCAGGCGGGCGCGAATGCGCCGCAGTACCCGGAGGGCGTCCTCGGGCTCAAAGTTCCCGATGCTCGAGCCGATGTAAAGCACGAGCTTGCGCCCGGGGAGCTGGCGCAGAATCTCCATGTCGCTGGTGTAGTCGCTCACCACCGGCCGCACACGCAGTCCGGGAAAGCCGGCCTGCAGTCGCCGGCTTGCCGCCTGTAGCGCGTCATAGGAAACGTCAATGGGACAGTACAGGGCTCCTTTCTGCCGGCGCAGCAATGCGCCGATCAGCACCGAGGTCTTCCGCGCTGAGCCCGCTCCCAGCTCCACCAGCGTGAGATCATCACCGGCTTCTGCCACGATGGCATCCGCGCGCTCCCGCAGGATCTCCTCCTCGGTCCGCGTCAAGTAGTACTCCGGAAGCCGCGTGATCTCTTCGAACAGCGCGGAGCCGGCCGCGTCGTAAAAGAGCTTGGGACACAGGCGTTTCGGCCGCGAAGTCAGGCCTTCATAGACTTCCGAAGCAATTTCCGGAACAACGATCTCTCGGCTCAGTGCGGTCATTGGGCCAGCCGTATCCCCGTGAATTGCCAGCGCGTGCTGGGCGGGAAGAAGTTGCGATACGAAGCGCGGATATGGGATTGCGGCGTCGCGCACGAGCCTCCCCGCAGCACCATCTGGCTGGACATGAACTTGCCGTTGTATTCGCCGAGTGCGCCACCCGCGGGCCGGAACCCGGGGTAGGCAACGTAGGGGCTGGCCGTCCATTCCCAAACGTCGCCGAAGATCTGGCGCAGCGACCGGGACGCCGCGGCCGGCACAGGGTGGAAGCGCTCGGACTCGAGGAAGTTTCCTACCACAGGCTCGCTCGCCGCTGTTGCCTCCCACTCAAACTCAGTCGGCAGACGGGCGCCGACCCAACGGGCGTAGGCGTCTGCCTCAAAAAGACTCACGTGGCAGACCGGCTCGGAGGGCTCCACCGCCCGCATGCCGGCCAAGGTCAGAACCAGCCAGCCGTCGTGTTTCCTCTCCCAATAGAGCGGCGCCTCCCAGCCATGCGCCCGAACAGCGTCCCAGCCCTCGGAAAGCCAGAGTTCCGGGCGAGAATAGCCGCCGTCTTCCATGAACTCCAGGTACTCCGAGTTGGTCACCGGGCGGGATGCCAGGCGGAACGGCTGCAGCAACACGTCGTGCCGCTCCAGCTCGTTGTCAAAGCAGAAGCCTGTGCCGTCGTAGCCCACCGCCTGGATGCCTCCCTCAAATTCCAACCATCGCTGTGGCGGGGCTGGGGCCACACGCTCCGCGGAGAGTTCCCGGTATGCCGGACGCAGTGGGTTGCTCCCAAACACACATTTGATGTCCGTAACCATCAGCTCCTGGTGTTGCTGCTCGTGATGCAGTCCCAACTCCAGGATAGCGAGGGAGTCGGACCCGGGTTCCGCAGCCAGCAGTTCCTGCACCTGTTCATCCACGTACCGCCGGTAGGCGCGGACTTCGTCCAGCCCCGGCCGTGAGAACGACCCTCGTTTGTCCCGGTCGGGTCGGCTCCCCACGGCGTTGTAGTAGGAATTGAAGAGAAAGCGAAAGTCCGGATGGAAATCGCGGTGACCAGGCTTGTGCGGAGCGAGCACGAACGTCTCGAAGAACCAGGTGGTGTGGGCCAGGTGCCACTTGGTAGGGCTGGCGTCGGTCATGGGCTGCACCAGCATGTCTTCGGCCGTCAACGGCTCGGCCAGGTGGTCGGTCATGGCCCGGATTCGCAGGAACGCAGCCCGACACCCCTCCGCAGCCCCGGAGCCGCGCGGAATCACCCCTACTCCGCTCTTGATCGCGGAAGGCATCTCTCAATGCTACTGACTGGATTCTGCAGATTCCACTACTTTTTGCCCCCCAGATTGGATGCGGGACGCCCTCCTGGGTGACGAACAAGTTCATCTCCAGTCGGGGTCCTGAGGCCCCGGAACCCAGAAAGCGAATGCGCATGGGCGCGTTTTGAGCTACTTTTTGAACCATGCCGTCGCCGGACGTCACTGAGCCAAGACCTGCCTCGTCGCACCGGGAAAAGCCGCCCGAAGGTCGCGCTGAGTCCATGCTGGTGATGGTGATTTGCCTGGTGGCAGCCGTAGGCATCATCCGGCTGGCGGTAGTGGAAGTGAATAGCCTGTTTATCCGGGTCGCCGCCATCCTGGGCCTCGGAGGAAACTAGGAAGGAAGCATCCCCCGCCGTCGGGTGTAGAAAACTGCACGGTTTCAGCGCATACTTGGGTAGGCGCGCCGGGCGATGCCAGCATTGGGGAGGCGCTGCAGATGAGTGATGACGGTAAGGACGCGCTGGATTCCAGGGGATACTCCTCCACTCCCATAGATGACGCCGAGGAGTGGAGCAAACTCCGCGGTCTCTCCGAGAAGGAGTCGGAAGACGCCGAGGCTGCCGCGCGCCGTCGTAAAAAGAACCTGGCAGTGCTCCTGTTGCTGGTCGGGCTGTTGGGATTTCTGGCCAGCCAGCCGCTGATGCTTCCCGACCAGGTCTTGGGCCCGCTCGCGGTCAGTGTTCAGAACATGGTGGAAGGTGTGTCTCCGGAGGATTCCGGCCCCAACATTCCCGTCCTACCCGCGGAAGAATCCCCGGCACCGTCCCCGGCCAAGAGCCGTGGTGGAAGCCGCCAGCCCACAAGAGCGGCGGCGACCTCGACCGCCGATCCGGCTGGACCATCCACGGTCGAAGCAGCGGTGCCCCAATCTCCTCCCTTCACCGGCGGTGTCGAAGTGGTCCGGCAGGATCCGGGCAAGCCGCCCTTCGGTGTCGAGGTCGTCGATAACCGCGACCGGCGCTTTTCCCCTGCCCCTCGCGAGCGAATCATCAATCTGACCGACAAGGGCACCAGCCAGCACGTCGTACCCGACCCCGGGGCCGCCGAGCGCATGCGCATTACGCCCGGGCCGATCATCTCCAAAGAAGCGGACGTCAACGGATCGGTGAAGTTGCGGGCCGTCATCAGCGCCGAAGGCGCGATCAAGGAGATGGCTGTGGTCAGCGGTCCCACGGAACTGGGGCCGGCCGCCATCCAGGTCGCCCGGCAGTGGCGCTACCGTCCCTACTATTTCAATGGACGCCCGGTGGAGACGGAAACCTACATCACCGTCAACTTCAACATCACCACCAACTAAGACCCTCCCTCTACCTCCGAGCGCCTGATTCATCACCCGGGCTTGTGACGAATGACACAGCCCGCGGTGCTTCTTTTCAGGCAGGCTAAGGACAGTGGCAGCTACCGGGCGTGCTCCAACCGCGCGCCACGGGAGGTCGGAGGATGCTAACCCGCCGTGAGCGTTACGACATCGAGGGCGCCAAGCCCTCGAAGCAGTCTGCGGAGCAACGCGTCCACAATTTCGACGAAGTCTCCCAGAGCTACACGCTGGAACAGGCCATGGAGCAGGCGCAGCGCTGCCTCATGTGTGAACACGCCCCCTGCACTCGCGGCTGCCCTTTGCATAACGACATTCCCACCGCCATGTTTCTCCTCAGCCAGGGTGACATCGTGGGCGCGGGGCGGGTGTTCCTGGAAAACTCGAACTTCCCCGATGTCTGCGGACGCATCTGCCCGCAGGAGAAGCAGTGTGAGGGATCCTGCGTCCTGGCAGCGCGCGAGAAACCGGTGCACATCGGCAAGCTGGAAGCGTTCGTAGTCGATTATGTCCGCCGCAACCACGGCTACCTGCCGCGTCCCAAGTTGCCGGCCACGGGCATGCGGGTGGCGGTGGTGGGCGCCGGGCCGGCCGGACTGGCTGTGGCCGAAGAACTGGCGGTGCGCGGCCACGCCATCACAGTCTACGACGCCTGGCCGCATCCCGGTGGCCTCCTGCTCTACGGCATCCCCGGCTTCAAGCTCAACAAGGACATCGTCTTCGCCAAGATCCGTTTTCTCGAGGAGATGGGCATCCGCTTCATCTGCAACTATCAGGTCGGCCGCGACCATCCCGTCGAGGACCTGCTCAAGCAGGCCGACCTGGTGTTTCTGGGCTACGGCGCCGTCAAGGGCGGCCAGATGAAGATTCCCGGCGAAGACACCCTGCACAACGTCTATCAGGCGACCGAGTATCTGGTGCGCGGCAACCTGCCCCGTGAACTGCTTCCCGCCTGGATGCTGGAAGGCGGCAAGGATTACAGGCCACACGTGGGCAAGATCACCATCGTCATCGGCGGCGGCGATACGGCCATGGACTGCGTGCGCACCGCGCGCCGGCTCAACCCGGAGTCCGATGTCTACTGTGTCTATCGGCGAACGGAAGCCGAAATGCCCGGCCGCGGGGAAGAGCGCGTCAATGCCCGCGAAGAAGGCGTGCAGTTCGAATGGCTCACGGCGCCGGTGAAGCTGCTCGGCGACGAAAGCGGCAACGTGTGCGCCGCCGAGTGTATCCGCATGCGCCTGGGCGCTCCCGATGCCAAGGGAAGGCGCTCGCCGGTGCCCATCGAGGGCTCCAACTTCGTCATGCCGTGCGACACCGTGGTGATGGCGATCGGATACAGCCCGGAAACCGAGATCCCGGAGACCACCGAGAACCTTAAGACCACGAAGTGGGGCACGGTGGTGGTGGAAAGCGAAGAAACCGGCCGCACCACGCGCGAAGATGTGTACGCCGCCGGCGACAACGTCCGCGGCGCCGACCTGGTGGTGACCGCCGTAGCCGCCGCCCGCAACGCCGCCCTCGACATGCATCGCAAGCTCATGGCCATGCGCGCAAGGCGCATCAACCAGAAGCTCTGACTGGAACCGCCCCGGGGCGGGCTGGCCCATCATTTCGGGAAACGTTGGGCATGCCCCACCCTTATCGCTCCCGCATTTGGAGCGATAGGGTGGGAGTGAGAATGGGGTGGCTTCTAGCCACCCCAAGGTCGTCTCTTAGCTACTGCTGCGCTTCCAGCTTGGCGGACGCGACTTCCTTGGGCGTCGCCAAGTATCCCGTCACCTTGTTCTTATCCATGGTAAAGATCACCAGCTCATACAGGCTGCGGTCTTTGCCGGTATAGAACTGCAGGGGCTCGAACAGGTTGCGGTCTTTCTTTTCGATGGTGCGGTCGTCGGCGATCACGTTGAGCGTGAACTTGCTCTTCTTGGGATCGGACTTCTTCAGCGCCAGGCTGATATCGGCCACGCGCATGGGAGCCTTGCCCTTAAGCAGAGCGAACTCGTGGTAGTTCTTTTGGCCACGGCGTTTCAGGATATCCAGTTCCTCGCGCGTGCGGGCAATCAGGCCGCTCTGCAGGCCTAGGTCACCGATGGTTGAATCCAAGCGTTGCCTCGTCGCCTCCAGGTCGCTCTTGGCGCTGGCCACATCTGTCTTTACGTCCTCGACCTGGCCCGTGACCTCTTCCATCTGCTCTTTCTGCTGCTTCATCAGCCGCGCCACCTGCGCCCGCTGCTGCTTCTGCAGCTCCGCAGCGCGCGCTTGCAGCTCCTGCTGCGCCAGACCCACCTTCTCGCCCAGCGCCTCGTCCGAAGCTCTCAGGCTCGACTCTGCGGACTCCAGGCTCTGCGCCAGCTTCTGCTGCTCTTCCGTGGCCTTGGTCAGCGCGTTCTGCTGCGCTTCCAGGCTGCTGCGCAAGTCAAACATGACGTAAAAGGACGCAAATACGTACAACAGCGCTGCTATCAGCAGCAGCGTCTTCTTCCCGCTTCTTTCCGGCCTTGGTGATTCGACGTCTGCCATACTCCCACCCTCCAGACTCTCAAAAATGAGCTTGCAGAATCAGTCATTTAGTTGCGCCTGGGCAGGCGTCAGGTTGCCTGAGGAGGCCTTGAGCCCGAACCTCAAGATACACCCTGCTTATCGGCCAGACACGTGACCTTGCCGCTGCGCTTGGCGCAGACTGCGTTTTGACACTGCTTCGCAGGGACTGTTAGCATCGTCTCTGCGTGCATCCCGCCTTGCACTTGATGCTTGCTGCGCAGCCCGCACGCGCTGCCCGGTCGTCCCCGTCGTCTAGCCCGGCCTAGGACATCGCCCTTTCACGGCGGTAACACGGGTTCAAATCCCGTCGGGGACGCCAAGATTCGCGGTCTTACCTCGGGACCCGATTCAACACACCTTGGGCGCCGAGTCCTACGCTGTCACTACCCCCTGTGACTCGTGTCACTGCCCCAGGCGCCGAGGAGCACTCTAATCAAGTCATCAGGCAAGCCGGGTTGTGCGCCGGCGTGACCGGTGCGGCCCGACAGTGCAAAGGACTACCATGCCGCAGAATGTCCGCGCCATCGACTGTATGTACTACGTGGCGACGCCCGAGTTCATGGAGAAGTGGGACCGGGCCAAGCAGGGCGAGTTGGTGTGCCGCATGGAGCGGGCCATCGGCGGCCTGCCGCGCTTCGCCTCCATCGAGCAGATGCTCGAGCGCATGGATGCCGCCGGCGTCGACAAGGTGTTCATCACCCAGTGCAAGATGTGGTCGTACTGGAACAAGTGGATGTACATGGACACCCAGCTCGAGGACGTCCTGCAATACACCGAGCGCTATCCGGAGCGCTTCGTCGGACTGGCGGGCTACAACCCGTTCCGTATCCGCGAAAGCCTGGCGGAGATTGAGACCGCGGTTCAGAAGCACGGCTTCAAGGGCGTCTACGTCCACATCTACGGATTCGATATCGCGCTCGACGACCGCAAGATGTACCCGCTGTACGCCAAGTGCGTGGAGTTGGGCGTGCCCGTCTCCATGCAGGTCGGCCACGTGCTCGAAGCCATGCCCAGCGAAGGCGGCCGGCCCATGCATCTGGATCGCATCGCCTGCGATTTTCCCCAGTTGCGCATGCTCGGCGCGCATACCGGCTGGCCGTGGGTCGATGAACTGCTCTCGGTCTGCTACAAGTGGGAGAACGTCTGGTTCGGCGTGGATGCCTGGCTGCCGAAGTATCTCTCGCCTTCCATCATCCAGTTCGTCAATAGCCGGTTGGGCCGTGATCGTTGCCTGTGGGGAACCAACGGCTTGCCCTGGGATGAAAGTCTGCGGCAATGGGACGAAATCGGCCTGAAGGAAGACGTAAAGCGGAAGCTGCTGCGCGAGAACGCCATCGAGCTGTTCCGGCTGGAGGAACCTCATGCGAAGCCGGCGCCCATCGCCGCGGAAGAATCCATACTGATGCGCGATTGAGGAGCGTGATGAAGAACGGGTTGTACGATCTCAGCGGCAAGACGGCGTTGATCACCGGCGGCGCACGGGGCATTGGCCGGGCCATCGCGGAAGCTTTTACGGCCGCCGGCGCCCACGTCGGTATTGTGGACTGTCGCTTCGATCAGGCGGAAGAAACCGCACGCGAAATGGCCTCGCGCAACGGCGCCATCGCCGCAGCCTTTGCCGCTGACGTCACCGACCTGGAAACGGTGATGGCCATGCGCGATGCCGCCCTCCGCCGTTTCGGCCAGATCGACATCCTGGTGAACAACGCGGGTTGGGACCGCCTGACGCCCTTCCTGAAGACCACGCCGCAGCTCTGGGACCGCATCATCGGCATCAACTATCGCGGCGTGCTCAACACCTGCTATGCGGTGCTCCCGCACATGGTGGAGCGCAAGCAGGGCGCCATTGTGAATATCAGTTCGGACTCCGCGCGCGTCGGCTCGTTGGGCGAGGCGGTCTATGCCGGCGCCAAAGCCGGCATCATCGCTTTCTCCAAAACGTTGGCGCGGGAGCACGCGCGCGACAACGTCCGCGTCAACGTCGTCTGCCCCGGTTTGGTGGAAACGCCGCTGCTCGAGGAGATGCACCGCGAGGAATTCCCGCACAAGGTGCTGACCGCGGTCACCGGCGCCATCCCGCTGAAGCGCGTGGGCCGGCCGGAGGATATCGCGCCCACGGTGGTGTTCCTGGCCTCGGGCGCGGCGGGCTACGTTACCGGCCAGGTGCTGAGCGTCAACGGCGGGCTGACCATGGCGGGCTGAGATCTTCTTCTTTTTTGGAGTGATATGGAACGAACGTTCGATAGATGCGAAGCCGTACTGGCAGACCTCGACCTGGGTGAAGTCCGCCGCTGGAAGCAGGAGCACCCCGGCGCCCGGGCCATCGCCTACTTTCCTGTTTACGCGCCGGTCGAGATCATCCACGCCGCCGGCTTCCTGCCGGTGGGCCTGGCCGGGGCCGGGGACCGGCTCGACATCCAGCACGCCGACGCGCGCTTCGGTTCCTTCATCTGCTCCATCGTCAAGACCACCATGGAGCTGGGCATGACCGGGCACCTGGAACCGCTTGACGGGCTGCTTTTTTCCTCCATCTGCGATTCCGCCCGCAACCTGGCCTTTGTGATGAAGCGCAACTTCCCGCAGATGTACGTGGACTTCCTGCATCTGCCGCAGAATCCCGGGTCGCCGGCCAGCGTGGATTTTCTGGCCCAAGAGTACGCGCGTCTGGCGCGGGAACTGGAACAGATGGGCGGCGCTCCGGTGACCTCTGAGTCCTTGCAAGCCGCCATACGGCTCTACAACCAGAACCGGGCGCTGGTGCGCCGGCTCTACGCTCTGCGCTCAGCCAGCCCCCATCGCGTCACTGCCCGCGAAGCTTATCTGCTGGTGCGTGCGGGTTACTTTCTGCCGGTCGAAGAGCACAACGCCATCCTGGAGCAAGCGCTGGCTGCTCTGCCCAAGCGCAAGGGAAAGCTGCGGGATTCGCTGCGCATCGTCATCGAAGGCGCCTTCTGCGAGCAGCCACCCCTCGATTTGATCCGCCTGGTCGAAGACGCCGGCTGCTACGTCGTGGACGACGATTTCGTCCTGGGACGCAACTGGTTCCTCGATGACGTAGCCACCGACTCGGAACCGCTGCTCGCGCTGGCGGGCGCCTACGCCGAGCAGTCCCGATATTCCTCCGTCCGGCATGACTTCCGGCACCCGCGCTGGGAAGCCCTGGCCGACAAGGTGCGGCATACCCGGGCCGATGCCGTCATTTTCCTGATCGCCAAGTTTTGCGAGCCGGCCTATTTCGATTACGTCCTGTACAAGAAAAAGCTGGAGGAGATGGGTATTCCTCATCTGCTCCTGGAATTCGAGGAGAAGATGTTCACCTTCGAACGCATGCGTATGGAAGTGGAAACATTCGTGGAATCGCTGGTCTTCGACTGAACATGAGCCCGACACCGAACACGGAGTATCGCGGCAACATTCATCAGCGCCAGAAGGAGCTGATGCTGAAATGGTATGAGCGGTTGGACGAATCCGCCGGAAGCGGCCGCCCACTGCCGGTTTCGCTGATGATCTCCGGCAACTGCGTCGAGTTGCTGGAGGCCTTCGAGGCCGTGCCTTTGTATCCCGAGGTGAACGCGCTGCAGCTGGCCATCCGCCACCAGTCGCTGGAGCCCATCCTCGCCGCCGAGGAACTGGGCTACGCTGCCGACAACTGCGCGTACGTCAAGGCCGACATCGGCTGCTACCTGAAGGGCATCACGCCGACCGGCGGAAGGTTGCCGGTGCCCGGCCTGGTGCTGTGCAACTTCGTGGGCTGCAACACCTACATCAAGTGGTTCGAGCACACGGCGGCACTGACCGGCGCGCCCCTGTTCATGCTCGACGTGCCGTTTCTGCGCACCGACGAGCCGTCGCCTGCGGACGTGGACTATGTGGTGCGCCAGCTCCACGAACTGGTGGCCATCCTGGAGCGGCTTTCCGGCCGCAAGTTCGACTACGAGCGCTTTCAGCGGGCGGTGGAATGTTCCCGACAGGTGGAGGAATTGTGGTCGGCGATCAAGAACCTGGCCCGCCGCTCGCCCTCGCCCTTCGACGCCTACTTCGACGCCATCACCCTGATGGGTCCGCTCTACGTGTATCGCGGCACACCCGAAGGCGTGGAATTCTTTGAGATCGCGTTGCGCGAACTCAAGGAGAAGGCCGAGCAGGGGCTGGGTGTGTACGAACAGGAACGCTTCCGCCTGGTCTTCGAAGGCCCGCCTCCATATCCCTACTTTCGCACTTTTCGCGACATGTTCGCCCAGTGGAAGGCTTGCGCCGTAGCCTCCACCTATTCGACCGTGGGCGGACTGTGGGAGTTCGGCGCCCGGCACGATCCCGCCAAGCCCTTTGAGTCCGTGGCCCTGCACATGCTGGCGCAGAACGTCACCAACCGGAACTACCTGCAGCGCTACGACCAGATCGCCCGCTACGTCGATGAATGGGACGCCGACGGCGTGATCATTCATTTTGTCAAAAGCTGCCGTTTGTTCTCTGCGGGGCAAGGCGACATGCGCGAATACCTGACCCGCACCATCGGCGTGCCCACGCTGTACATCGAGAGCGACCTCGAGGATCCGCGCTACTTCGCTGAGGCGCAAACCAAGAACCGCATCGATGCCTTCTTCGAAGCCCTGGAGCACGCCAAGCTCACCGGCCGGACGCGGCCGGCGGCGCAAGAGGGCCCGCGGCCGGATGCGCGTCTGAGGGTGCTGCCATGAGGCTTGCCGCCGGAGTCGATGTTGGGTCCACGCAGACCAAGGCCATCATTCTCTCGGACAACGCCGGCACCGAGATCGTCGCCCGGGCATTGGTGGACACCGGCGCCAACGTGCGCAAGGCCGCCGAGCACGCCTTCCACGAGGCCTGTGTGGCCGGGGGCATCCATGCCGGCGATGTCGGATTCGTGGTGGGCACCGGGTACGGCCGCTACAAGGTGTCTTTCGGGAACGCCCAGATGACGGAGATTACTTGCCATGCGCGCGGCGCTCACTTTGTCTTTCCCGGAACGCGCACCGTGATCGACATGGGCGGCCAGGACTCCAAGGCCATTCGCGTTGGAGAAGGCGGCGAGGTGCTGGACTTCGTGATGAACGACAAATGCGCCGCCGGCACGGGCCGCTTCCTGGCCAATGCCGCCGACGTCATGGGCATCGGCCTGGATGAGATCGGGCCGCTCTCGTTGCGTGCCACGCGTCCGGTGAAGATCACCACCGTGTGCACGGTCTTCGTCGAGTCCGACATCCTCTCATACCTCTCGCAGGGGAAGAAGGCAGAGGACATCCTGGGCGGCGTCCATCTGGCCATCGCCAAGCGGACGATGTCGCTGGCGCGCCGCATCGTCATCGAGCCCGGTATTACCCTGACCGGCGGAGTCGCCCGCAATGTCGGCATGGTGCATGCGCTCGAGGAAGTTTTGGGCAGCAAGCTGCAGGTCAGTCCGGAAGCCCACTTCATGGGCGCGATCGGCGCCGCCCTGCTGGCCCTGGAGCGCCTGGACCAGAGTTTCGAATCCACCATCTGGAGGCCGGAACATGTCGCTGGTAGCGGGGATTGACTCAGGCTCCGGCTTCACCAAGGCCGTCCTGGTCGCAGACCCAGAGGGCAAGCCGCTGGTGGTCGCCCACGGGCGCACGCCCAGCGGTATCCGGATGGAAGAAGCCGCCGGCGAGGCGCTACGGCTCGCGCTGAAGCAGGCCGGAGTGGACCGCCCTGACGTCGAGTACGTAGTGGCGACTGGCTTTGGCCGCTACGGCGTCGGCTTCCGCGACATCCAGGTGACCGAAATTACCAGCGCGGCGCGCGGCGCCTGGTTCCTGTGGCCGGAAACCGAATGCGTGCTCGATATCGGTAGCCAGTCCACTCGCACCATTGGCTTGCGCGAAGGCGGAAAGGTACGCGCCTTCAAGATCAACGACAAGTGCGCCGCAGGCTCGGGCATGTTCATCGTGCGCGCCGCCAAGTACCTGGGCACTCCGCTGGAACAAGTGGGATCGCTCTCCCTGGCCGCCGAGAACCCTCAGCCCATCAGCAGCATCTGTGCCGTGCTCGCCGAGAGCGAAATCATCAACCACGTCAGCGCCGGAGTCGGAGTCGAGGATCTGTTTCGCGGTATCCATGACTCCCTGGCCGACCGCGCCGCCGCCATGCTGAAGCGCGTCGGCATGCAAAAGCAGGTCACCTTCATTGGCGGCGTGGCCCGGCAGGATGGCATTGTCCAGGCGCTCCGCCAGCGGCTGGGGGTGAACGTACACGTGCCCGACGATTGCGACATGGTGTGCGCTCTGGGCGCCGCCCTGCTGGGTCTCGGTCGCGTCAGGCTAAAGAAGGAGCCTGCTCACGCGAAGTCCAGTTCGACCTCGTCGACATAGCACCAGCCCCAGCTTTCTCCCGGCTCGAAGGACCGCATGATGGCGTGCTGGGTGGCATGAAAGTGTTTCGTGGCGTGTTTGTTCTTCGAGGAATCGCAGCACCCGACGTGTCCGCACCCGAGGCACAGGCGCAGATGGACCCAATTGTCACCCGACTTCAGACACTCTCCACAGCCACGAGTGCGCGGCTTAATCTCTCGAACCTGATCCCGATGGGTACAAGTAGTCATTGCATTCGCTCCCGACACGGCGAGCCGAGGCGGGCTAGCCCGTCTGCTTCCACTCGGTTTCGATCTTCGGTGGCCGCGTCAGGGTCTGCATGACCACGCAGTACTGCTCCGTCTTCTCCTGCCAGGCGTGCAATTGCTCCGGCGTGGCATCCGGTGCCTGAATGTCAAATCGAAGGCGTATGGCTTCAAAGCCCACCGGCACCTCCTTGGAGATCCCGAGCGTGCCCCGGAAATCCAGGTCGCCCTCCACGGTCACGCCGACATGCTTTGCCGGTATTCCCATGGCAGTGGCGACCAACTGGCAGGTGATCTGGGCGCAGGCGGCCAAGGCCCCCAGCAAAAGGTCGCCGGAACAAGCGGCGGTGCCGGCTCCGCCGACTCCCGCGTGCGCCTGGGCTTCGTAGAGGGCGCGTCCGATGTCGACCGAGCAGGCCATGGGCGTAGCCGTCTCGCTGCCCTTCGCCCGCAGCGTAATGCGTGAGGCGCTGGGGTCGCTGCGGTAACGCTCCTTCAGTGGTCGCTGCAACGATCGAACATCCATCCCATCCTCCCGCTCTTGATATGCTTGAAACTGGTGTCGCCTTGGGCCCAACGCCCAGGCACCTAAAATAACAGGAAAGAAGAAGGCGTGGCGGGGCTGACTGAAGGCGTCGCTGCGCTACCAGCACGACTCCATGGCGCTCGCGACCGGCATGCGGTTCGGCCCTTACGAAATCCTTTCTGTGCTCGGAGCAGGCGGGATGGGAGAGGTTTATCGGGCCAAGGACAGCCGTCTCGGACGCGAGGTGGCCATCAAGGTCCTGGCCGACGACTTCGCCGCCAACCAGGAACGCCGGGAACGATTCGCGCGCGAAGCCCGTGCGATTTCGGCCCTGAGTCATCCCAACATCGTCACCATCTACGAGTTTGAGCAGGAAGGTGGTACCCACTACATCGCCATGGAACTGGTGGAGGGAGAAACGCTGCGTCAGTTGCTCCTCTCCGGCCCCATCCCGTTACGAAGAGCGATTCACCTTGCCGCACAAGTCGCGGACGGACTGGCCAAGGCGCATGAAGCGGGCATTGTCCATCGTGATCTGAAACCCGAGAACGTCATGATTTCCCGGGATGGCTTCGTCAAGATCCTGGACTTCGGTTTGGCAAAGCTTGCAGCACCGGCAGGTGAAGAATCTTCGGACACCTCCACCATTGGCCCGCAGACGCGCACGGGCGTGATTCTGGGCACGGTGGGATATATGTCGCCGGAACAAGCGGGCGGACGACCCCTGGATTTCCGTACGGACCAGTTTTCCTTTGGGACGTTATTGTATGAGGCGACGACCGGAAAGCGGGCCTTTCACAGGGCCACGCAGGCAGAGACTCTGGTGGCCATCCTGCGTGAAGACCCTGAGCCTGTGGGATCTCTGAACGTCCAAGCCCCCGCGCCGCTGTGTTGGGTAATCGAGCGCTGCCTGGCCAAGGAACCCGCCGAACGATACGCCTCCACCCGCGATCTGGCCCGCGATCTGGCGGCCCTCCGCGACCGCCTTTCGGAAGCGCCCCGCAAACGCCCTGAGAGCCGTCCCAGCACGCTGCCCGCCCAGCGCACGCCTATCGTTGGGCGTAGCCGCGAAATCGCCGCGGTGAAGGAGCTGTTGCTCCGCCCGGATGTGGCTCTGGTCACGTTGACGGGTCCCGGTGGTATCGGCAAGACGCGGCTGGGCCTGGCCGTGGCCAAGGACCTCGAGGATCGCTTCCCCGCCGGTGTCCATTTCGTCCCCTTGGCTTCGGTCAACGATCCGGGGCTGATCCCGGCCTTGGTCACGCAAGCCCTGGGGGTTCGCGAGACCGGCGGGCAAACACCCCTCGCTGCCCTGAAAGCACACATGGAGGATCTGCAGGAGAACCGGTTGCTGCTGGTCTTCGACAACTTCGAGCACATCGTCAGCGCCGCGGCAATCGTGGCCGAGTTGCTCACCATCAGCCCGAACCTGAAAGCCCTGGTAACCAGCCGCGCACCACTTCATATGTACGGCGAACATGAGTTCCCGGTGCCGTCGCTAGAAGTCCCGGACCCCAAGTCGATGCCGTCTCTCGATGCCTTGGCGCAGTACCCTTCGGTGGCCTTGTTCCTTCAGCGGGCGACCGCGGTGAAGCCCGGTTTTGAGATCACCAGCGATAACGCCGCTGCAGTCGCCACCATCTGCTCCCGCCTCGACGGTCTTCCTCTTGCCATCGAACTGGCCGCAGCGCGGGTCAAGCTACTCTCTCCTTCCTCCATGCAGGACCGCCTGGAGAGCCGGCTGCAACTGCTGACCGGCGGTGCCCGCGACCTCCCTGCCCGGCAGCAAACCCTGCGTGGAACCATCGATTGGAGCTTCGAACTCTTGAGCGCACCGGAGCAGATGCTCTTCCGCCGGCTCTCTGTCTTTGTGGGCGGGTGCACCCTGGATGCTGTCGAGGCGGTGTGCAACACGAAACAGGACCTTGGAGCGGACGTACTCGACGGGATCGCCTCCATCGTGGACAAGAGCCTGATGCAGCAGGAACAAACCGGCGACGAACCGCGCTTCGATATGTTGGAAACGATCCGCGAGTACGCGCTGGAGCGATTGGAAGCCAGTGGCGAAGAGAAAGCCACCCGGCGCGCCCATGCCGCCTACTGCCTGGTGCTGGCGGAGGAAGGCAATGCCGACGCGGAGCGTACCGAGTGGCTGGATCGCTTCGAGATGGAGCATGACAATTTCCGTGCCGCTCTGGAATGGCTGGTGGAGAGTGGCAACGCGGAGTGGGGTCTCCGCCTGGGAAGCGCTTTGTTCCGTTTCTGGGAGACGCGCGAGTACCTGTCGGAAGGGCGAGAACGGCTGACCAGGCTCCTGAAGCTCCCGGCCGCCGCCGCCCGCACGCAGGAGCGCTCCAAGGCCCTCTTCGCCGCCGGAGTTCTGGCCGGCGAACAGGGTGACTACGCTGCTACGCGGGCTCTGATCGAAGAGAGTCTCGCCATTGCCAGAGAGCTGCAGGATCGTTGGGGCGTCGCGGTGGCCTTGAATGCTCTAGCCGTGTTCGCTCGCGACCGTGGTGACGTTCCGGCCTCACGCTCGCTCTTCGAGGAGAGCCTGGTCATCTGGCGGGCGCTCGGAGACCCTTCCGCGGTGGCGCGCGCCCTAAGCAATCTGGCTAACGCGGTCAAGACGCAGGGCGACCATGCGCTGGCCGCCTCCCTTTACGGCCAGGCCCTGTCCATCTTCCGCGAACTGGGTGACCGCGACGGTGTCGGCTGGACCATCAACTACCAGGGCGATGTGGCTCGTGAGCAAGGTGAATGGCACGTCGCGCGCACTCTTTACGAGCAGAGTCTGCTGAGCTTCCGCGAGCTGGGCGATCGCTGGGGCGTCGCCAGCTCCCTGGCTGATCTGGGGAATCTGGCTCGCGACCAGTGCGACCACGCCTCCTGTCACGCCCTGTATGCGGACAGCCTGCGGATCTTCCGCGAGCTGGGGCAAAAGCGCGGGATCGCCCGGCTGCTGGACTGCTTTGCTTGCCTGGCGGCGGCCCAATCGAAGCCGGAGCGCGCACTGCGATTGGCAGGCGCGGCGGCGGCCCTCCGCCAGACCCTGGGTGCGCCGTTGTCGCCTGCAGAACAGGACAAACTGGAAAAGAACATCCAGCCGGCTCGACAGGCGCTCATCCATGGCACCGGCGCGACCGCCTGGATGGAGGGCTGGGCGATGTCGGCCGAAAAAGCTATCGACTACGCCCTGGCGGAAGGACCCTGATTCCCCGGCTCGGGGTGCAGCTATTCCGCAGTGGTAGGATCGATGAGGCGTCGCACCGCGGACACGCGGTTGGCGGGGATGCCGGTCCTCTTGGCGTGCTCGCGGATGGTGGACTCGTCCGGCGCCAGGTACACGCAGTAGAGCTTGTCGCCGGTGACGTAACTGTGCAACCACTGGATTTCCGGGCCCATCGCCATGAGCACATCCGCCGACTTGCGGGCGGCCGCGCGGATCTCGTCGTCTGACATGTTCCCGGCTCCGGGCATTTCTCGCTCGATTACAAACTTGGGCATGAGACCTTCCTGATGAGAAGATGCTAACACGGCCTTCGGGCAGGAGGCATGGTGGCAGCCAGCAACAAAATTGGCATCCTCACCGGAGGCGGGGACGTGCCCGGCCTCAATTCCGTCATCAAGTCGGTCGTGTATCGAGCCACCGAAATGGGGCGGGAGGTCATCGGCATCCGCAAGGGATGGGAGGGGCTGACGCACATGAACCCGGCCCTGGGGATTGATCCCGCCTACCTGCGTCCTCTCACGCGTGAGAATACGCGCACCATCGATCGCAGTGGCGGTACGACACTGCATACTTCACGCACCAATCCCCAGCGATTGAAGAAATCCAGGGTCCCGCCGCACTTTCCGCCCGCCCAGCTTTCCCAGCTGAAAGAAGAAGGTGGGAACCACGACTTCACCCCCGTCGTGCTCGAAAACCTGGAACGCCTGGGCATCGGCTGCTTAATTGTGATTGGAGGGGATGACACGCTCAGCTTTGCGGCCGTGCTGCATGGCCATCGCGTGCCCCTCATCGCGATCCCTAAGACCATGGATAACGACGTGCGCGGAACGGAGTACTGTATCGGCTTCTCCACCGCCATCACGCGCGCCAAGGACCTGATCACACGCCAGCGGACCACCCTGGGATCGCACGAACGCATCGGCGTATTCCGCATCTTCGGCCGCAACTCCGGCTTCACCGCGCTGTACACCGGCTACGTGACCTCCAGCCGCTGCCTTATCCCCGAGCACCCCTTTGACCTCGACCGTCTGTGCCGGCTCCTGATGGAAGACAAGCGCAATAATCCAAGCAACTATTCTCTCGTCGTGGTCTCCGAGGGCGCGGTTTGGGAAGGCCAGCAGGTCGCCGAGTTCGGGGAGTCGGACGCCTACGGGCACCGCAAGAAGGTGGATATCGGACATGCGCTGGCGGAAGAGATCAAGCGCCGCACCGGCGAAGAGACCATGAACAGCGACCTGACCTACGACCTGCGCAGTGGAGATCCTGACTCCATCGACCAGTTGGTGGCCACCACCTTCGCCAACCTCGCGCTGGACCTGGTCTCCGACGGACTCACGGGCAGGATGGTCGCCATCCAGGAAGGCCGCTACACCCACGCGCCGCTCCCCGATCCCCAGCTGGGTCCGCGTCAGGTGGACGTCGGCACACTCTACAACGTCGAGCGCTACCGTCCTCACTACGCCGGCAAGTTGGCCGCACCCATGTTGTTAAGTCCCGCCTAGAAGCTGGTGGCTTGATTGAGTTCTTTCCTTGGAAGTGGGCTCACTCCGGCAGGGGGACTTCCACCGACTCCTTCATCGTGCGCAACACAATCGTGGTGCGAGTCCGCGTGACTCCAGGCACGCCTTTGATCTTTTGGTTGATGACCTCGTCCAAGTGCGCAGGATTGCGGCAACGGACTTTCAGCAGGTAGTCGTCTTCCCCCGCAATGTGATGACACTCCGACACCTCGGGCAGCCGCTCGATATAGCGGAGGAAGCGCGCTCGATGCTGTGGTCGCTCCAGCGTGACCATTACGAACGCGTTCAACAGCAACCCCACCGACTCCGGCCGGATGAGGGCCGCATATCCCCGAATGACGCCTTGCTTCTCCAGGCGGCGCACTCGCTCGGCTGCTGCCGGCGCCGAGAGCCCCAGATGTTCGGCTACCTGGGCCCAGCTCGCGCGGCCCTGACGCATCAGCAAACGCACTGCCTTTCGATCCAGACGATCTTGCATGGCTTTGTAATAACTGATTTTAGGCACCTCTGCCTAGTTATAGATTGTATTACTACAATGACACTTGTGATTCGAAAGAACTATTGCTAATAATCCTTTCATCCAGTTGACTGGTGAGGAGGCGGCCCATGGGTCATCTGCTGAAGCGTGGGGTGGTATCGATTCTGGGCATGGCGGCGGTTCTGGCCTACTGGAGCTTCCGCGGCGGAAGTTCGGGCGAATCGATGGACAAGATCCCCGCCAAGGTATGGGCCGGCGGCGGACAATTGAGCATCGACGTCGAGACCACCTGTCCGGCCAGGATGAGTGTCACTTTCGGTGAACGCGACAAGCAGGACGGCAAGTCGCTCGAAGCCTGGGAGAAAATCCCGGCGGGCCGCCATTCATGGACCATCGATGTTCCTCAGCGCGTCGACGGCTACATCGATCTCACCGCCGAAGAACCCAAGGTAGGCGACCGATTGAGCTGGACCGTCCGGGCGAACGGGCGGGTCGTGGACCAACAGTCCGAAACCTTGCAGCAAGCGCTGCAAGAGGGCTATGCCTTCGGATTGCAGGTCTACATGGAGGATTACCTTTCCGGACAAGTCGGCGACGATTGACCGGCTCGGAGGCGGTCTGCAAACCAGGCAGCCAAGCCTGCTGGCTTTGCATACGCCCTGCATCTTCGGCAAAATAGTGTGCACGACCACGCTAGGGCAGGGCTTGAGCGATGACCACTCCTTCCCGCAGGCCGGAGATCCGGCGCCGTCGCGCCCGCAAGGAAAAGATCGCCCGGCTCCGTCGTCAGTATGTCGCGGCTGCTTCCGAAGCCGAGCGCAAGCGAATCGTGGAGAAGGCGAAGAAATCGGCGCTCGGACTCTCCGCAGAAGCCTTTCTGGCGCCGCTGGAGGCGAAGAAGGGCTAGCCGGTCGCGAACGCTGCCAAAGCGTCGCTCTCTGAGTCGTAGCAGGCGATCACCCGATCCAGCAGCGTGATTTTCAGCGCCTGGCGCACGGCTTCCGTGGGATTCACCAGCGCCATGCGGCCTCCTTGCTGCTTGATCAGGGAATGGCTGCGGATGAGTCCTCCGATACCGGAGGAATCCAGCCGTGGCACTTGGGCGAGGTTGACGATCACCTCTTTGGCGCCGTCGGCCAGCGCTTGCGTGATGGCGGCACGGAACTGATCTACGCCTTCTCCCAGCGACAGTTTTCCTTGGACATCCACCAGGACCACGGTGCCCTGCCGCCGCACCTGACACCCCATGGTGGCAAAATAATACAGTCTCCTGGTTCCTGACAACGGCGCGCTGCGGCGTCCGCACCAAGGGTTACAATGCCGCCGGCACCCCGGAAGGCCGCTTCATTGGGAGCGACATACCGCCATGGCGGATCGTTTCTATCTCAATCTGTGGTTTCCCAGCTTCACGGAAGACGAGATGATGCCCCGGACTCTCTCCGTGCTGCAGAGCTTCCCCTATTCCGCCGCCAAGCCGGGCATCCGCTGCGTCGCCGTGCGGGCAGTGGACCTGAGCGAGCCTTTGATCACCCAGGAAACTTTTCCCAATGGAGCCGATCCGGACGTCGCCATCGCTCTCGCCTCGGAATTCCTGCACGACGACAATGCCTACGAGTTCGAGGCCTGCTGGGACTTGTGGGTTCCTGAGGAGAATGATGAGACCTGGAGGCGCCAGCCGAGTACCGTTCGCTTCGTAGTCCATGGCACTGGTTTTGAAGACGGTTTCTACCAGGAAGCCGGCCATATTCAGGTGGATTTCGGGCTGGACACACCCTTCCTGTATGAGGAACTGGACTTGACCCCGGACGCAGAAGAGAAGGTTCGCGTCAACGTGCAAACCTTGGTGAGCTTCACCTCTGCGGTGGAAAAGCAGTGCGGCATCAGCGGGCGCCTGCTGTGGTCGGAGTCCGAGGAAAACCTGGCCCAGAAACTGATCGCCCGCCTACAAAGAATCCAGTAGGACAGGGTCAGCTGCCCCTACATCCCGCCCTCGTCTGCCGAAGGTCCGTACGTAGAAGGCACCGCTACATCGTTTAACCGCAGGTAAACCCCCAGTTGCGCGCGGTGGTGGATAAGGTGGTTCATCACGAAGCTGCGCCACACCGCGACGCGCGGCATGGACAAGACTGTCTTTCCTCCCGACAACAGCGACCACGGCTTCATCAGATGCTCGTCGCTAGCGCCGGCCACGGCGGAGCGGGCCGCCGCCACGTTCCTGTCAAACAGCGCCAGGATTTCCCTTCGTGAACCCAGGTTCGCGCCCGTCTGCGGCGGACCACCGGGCGGTGCGATGTCGATCGAATCCTTCTCCACCGTCATCATCCCCCAACCGGGAATCTCCGCCACGTGAGACGCCAGGCGGCCCAGGGTCATCGACTTGGGATGTGGCTTCCAGTCAAACCTGTCTTCCGGCACACGCTCCAGGGCCTTTCGCGTGGTGGCCATCTCGTGTTCGAACTCGGGCAACAGCGCCTGATTGATCGCCATATTCCTTCCCTTCCCTATTTTGTTCGGCCGAGCTCCGCCTTCATTTTTTCCCCGGCAGCGGCCTGGGCAGCGGCCAGGCGTGCGGTCAGCACGCGGAACGGCGAACAGGAAACGTAGTCCAGCCCCACCTGGTGGCAGAACTCCACCGACGAGGGCTCGCCTCCATGCTCGCCGCAGATCCCCACCTTGAGTTTGGCCCGCCCTTTGCGGCCGCGTTCCGTGGCCATGCGCACCAGTTCCCCCACACCTTCGCGGTCCAGAACCGCGAACGGATCCTGCTTCAGGATGCCCTCGGCGATGTAAGTCGGAAGGATCTTGTTCACGTCGTCGCGCGAGAAACCGTACGTGGTCTGCGTCAGGTCGTTGGTGCCGAAGGAGAAAAACTCCGCCTCCTTGGCGATCCCCTCTGCCGCCAGTGCGGCGCGCGGCAGCTCGATCATGGTGCCCACCAGGTAGTCCACGCGATATTCCTTTTCGGCGAAGACCTCCTCCGCTACGCGGCGCACGATCGCTCCCTGGTTGGCCATCTCCTTCACCAGGCCCACCAGCGGGATCATCACCTCGGGAAAGACCTTCACGCCCTCCTTGGCCACAGCGACCGCGGCTTCAAAGATGGCACGAGCCTGCATCTCCGAGATCTCCGGATAAGTGATGCCCAGTCGGCAGCCTCGATGTCCCAGCATGGGGTTCAGCTCGTGGAGCTCCTCCACGCGCCGCAGCAGGTTGCCCAGTTCGCGCAATTTGGGCGAGCGCGGCTTGCTCAGCTCCAGCTTGGCGATCTCCACCATGAGATCTTCGCGACGCGGCAGGAATTCGTGCAGCGGCGGATCGAGCAGCCGGATGGTTACCGGGAAGCCGTCCATCGCGCGGAACACGCCGATGAAGTCCGAGCGTTGCATGGGCAGCAGCTTCTTCAGCGCCCGGCGACGGTCCTTTTCGTTCGAGGCCAGGATCATGGCCCGCATGTGCGCGATACGGTCCTCGGCGAAGAACATGTGCTCGGTGCGGCACAGCCCGATGCCCTCCGCGCCGAATGCCCGCGCTTGGATGGCGTCGCGTGGAATATCGGCGTTGGCGCGCACCCGCAGTCTGCGGAAGGGTTCCGCCCAGTTGAGCATCGTCTGCAGGTCAGGATCGTCGGGCGTAGCCGGCACCGTGGGCAGCTTGCCTTTGAGCACGCGGCCGGTGGTGCCGTCGAGCGAGATCCAGTCGCCTTCCCGGAACACCTGGCCTTTCACCCGCATCTCGCGCTGCTTCTCGTTCACCTCGATCTCCCCGGCGCCCGCTACGCAAGGCTTCCCCATGCCGCGCGTGACCACCGCCGCGTGGCTGGTCATGCCGCCGCGCGAGGTGAGAATGGCCACCGCCACTTCCATGCCGTGAATATCCTCAGGCGTGGTTTCCGAACGCACCAGAATCACCGGGTTCTTCTTGCCGTGACCGGCCTTCTCCACCGCTTCATCGGCGGTGAACACGATCTGGCCGACCGCGGCTCCCGGCGACGCCGGCAGGCCGACCGCCAGCACATCGACCTCTTCCTTAGACTCATCCAGGCGCGGCACCAGGAAGTCGTAGAGCTGGTTGGGATCGACCCGGAAAATGGCTTCTTCCTTCGTGATCAAACCCTCTTTCACCATATCGATAGCAACTCGAACGGCGGCGATCCCGGTGCGCTTGCCGTTCCGCGTTTGCAGCATGTAGAGGCGGCCATCCTGGATGGTGAACTCGAAGTCCTGTACGTCGCGGTAGTGCTTCTCCAGGCGGTTGGTGATCTCGCGGAGCTGGTCGTAAACCTCGGGAAGTATCTTCTTCAGTTCTGAGATGTGGATGGGCGTACGGATGCCGGCCACCACGTCTTCGCCCTGGGCGTTCATCAGGAACTCGCCGTAGAACTCTTTCGCGCCGGTAGCCGGATTGCGCGTGAAGCCCACGCCCGTGCCGCTGCTCTCGCCCAGGTTGCCGAACACCATGCACTGCACGTTCACCGCAGTGCCCAGTTCGTCGGAGATGTTATTGATGCGGCGATAGTGCCCGGCGCGTGGATTGCCCCAGGAGCGGAAGACCGCGTCGCGCGCCATCACCAGTTGTTCCTGCGGATCCTGCGGGAATTCGCGCTTGGTGTGCTTGACGATGACCTTCTTGTATTCCTCCACCACTTCCTTGAGCGCCTTGGCGTCCAGGTCCGTATCCAGCTTCGCCTTGCGCTGCTTCTTCTTGGTGTCGAACACTTCTTCGAAGGCATGCTTGGGAATATCCAGCACCACGTTGCCGAACATCTGGATCAGGCGGCGATAGGAGTCGTAAGCGAAGCGCGGGTTCTGCGATCGGCGGGCCAGGGCTTCGACGCTTTGGTCGTTCAGGCCGAGGTTGAGGATGGTGTCCATCATCCCCGGCATGGAAAACTTGGCTCCCGAGCGCACGCTGACCAGCAGCGGGTTTTCGCCGCTTCCCAGCTTCTGACGCTGCAGCTTCTCCAGACGTGCCAGCGCCTCGTTCATCTCCCGGTCCACTTCCGGCGAGGCCTTGCCGGTGTGCATGTACTCGCGGCAGGCCTCGGTCTGGATAGTGAAACCCGGAGGAACAGGCAAGCCGGCATTCGTCATCTCAGCCAGGCCGGCGCCCTTGCCGCCCAGCTCGTCTTTCATCTTGCCGTGCCCGTCGGCCTTGCCCCCGCCGAAGAAGTAAACGTACTTGATGGCAGCCTGCTCCGCCGCCCGCGTTTCAGGAAGAGTTTGAGTGCTCATGATGTCCTTTGTCCGTGGCTGTGCCTTCGTTGTTTTTCTCGCATGTAAAGACGTGCTTGCTACATCTCTATGCTACGCCTCTGCGCTGCTCAGCAGACTGGTCCTACCCCTTTTCTCTCCGTAACAATCTCCGAGAAATGCGCGATCGTCGAAAAATCATTCAGCAGTTTCTGCAACAACGCCAGACGGTTGGCGCGAAGCCGCTCATCCTCCACCATGACCATCACTTTGTCGAAGAACGCATCGACCAGCGGCCGCAAACGCGACATCTCCATCAGCGCCTTGCGGTAGTCCTTGGCCATCCGCAACCGCTCCATCGCCGCTGCCACCTCGGGCATGCGTGTCGCCAGCTCACGTTCCGCAGGCTCGCGCACGGCCTGAGGATCGAAGGTCGGCGCGACCGCCTTCTTCTCTTCCGACGCCTGCCGCAAGATGTTCTTGATACGCTTGAACGAGATCGAAATGGCCTCGAAGTCTTCGGATCCCCGTATCGCTGCCACCGCCTCCGCCCGCGCCTCAGCATCCACCACGTCGTCTGCGCCGGCTGCCAGCACGGCATTGGTCTCGTCGTAACGGAAACCCCGCGCTTCCCGGAGGTAGAACTCTAGGCGCTCCCGCAGAAATGCGGCCACCGAGCCCGCGAAGTCCATGGTGGAGGAAAACTTCTTCTCTGCCTCCGAGCCTCGATAGCCGCTGCGAGCGACCTGGAAGATGCCCGCCAGTCCGAGGGACAACTTCTTTTCCGCCAGTACCTTCACAATCCCGTTGGCCGCTCTCCTCAGCGCAAACGGGTCCTTCGATCCCGTCGGCGCAAACCCCAGCGCAAACATACCCGCGATGCTGTCCGCCTTGTCGGCGATGGCGAGCACCGCGCCCTCCAGCGTCCGCGGCACGGCTTCGTCCATCGACTCCGGTCTGTAATGGTCGTAAATGGCGTCCGCGACGGCACCATCCAGTCTCTGTGCGCGCGCGTAGAGCCCGCCCACGATGCCCTGCAACTCCGTGAATTCTTTGACTAATTCGGTAGTGAGGTCGGTCTTTGCTAGCCAAGCTGCTTCATTCACCGCGTTGCGATCGATCTTGAGGCCGGCCTGGGACAGGTCCGCAGCAAGCTGGTTGGCAAGCTTGGCGACGCGCTCCGCCTTTTCGTAATAGCTGCCCAGGTCCTTCTGGAAGGTCACCGCCTTGAGCATTTCGACGCGCTGCTTCAGGGGAACCTTCTGATCGCTCTGCCAGAAAAAGCGGGCGTCGCTGAAGCGGGCCCGCAGCACCCGCTCGTGCCCGTGCCGGATCACGCCGCTCGCATCGCCACCGGTATTAAGCACCGCGAGGAAGTGTGGCGCGAGCTTCCTTTGTGCATCTTCGACCGCAAAATATTTCTGGTGGTCTCGCATCACCGTGACCAGCACTTCTTCCGGCAGCGCCAGGAACTCGCGATCGAAGTTGCCCAGGATCGCCGACGGAGACTCGGTCAGGTTGACCACGGTCGAAAGCAGCGCTTTATCCTCGCGCCAGCGGGCCCCGGGAACCGTGCGGGTCGCCGCGTCCAGCGCCTTGCGAATGCCCTGCTCGCGCGCCGCAGGACTGACCGTGACCCCGACTTTCTCCAGCGCCTCGGCGTAACTCGCCGCAGAAGAAACCTTAACCGCTCCAGAACTGAGCGTGCGATGCCCATGCGAGGTCGCGCCTGCGCGCACAGCCGCCAACTCCAGGGGAACGACATTCCCATCGAGCAGTGCCACGACCCAGCGCACCGGACGAACAAAGCGCTCCGCCGTCTTTCCCCGCCAGTACATGTTCTTGGCCCAGTGAATGGCGAACACTTCGCGCGGCAGCGCTTCGGCCATCACTTCCACGGCCGGACGCCCCTTGCGCGTTACCTGCGCAGCCACGTACTCCCCCTTGGGGTTCTTTACGCGCTGCAGCTTCTCCACCGGCAGACCGACCTTCTTTGCGAACGCTTCCGCCGCTGCGGTCGCTTTGCCATCTTTGAACGCAACCTGTACCGACGGACCCGTGACCTGCTCCTCGATGTCCGGCTGCGCCACCCGCACGTTGCGCGCGATCACCGCCAGACGGCGCGGCGTCGCCAGCGACTCGACTTCGGCCGTCTCCGCCAGGCGCTCTGCCGTCAGCAGATCGCCGACCCGGCGCGCCAGTTCCGCCGCGCCAGAATCGAGCATCCGCGCCGGTATCTCTTCGCAACCGATTTCGAGCAGAAAGTCAGCCATCAACCCTCGAATTCTCCCGCATGCTGGTCACGCCTTGGCCTTCTCTTTCGCCCGCTTCTTCTCCGTCTTCCCTTTCTCGACCGCCAGCTTCTCCCAACCCTGCTGATCGCCGTACGCCCGCGCCACGCCCACTGCCAGCGCCCGTATGCGGGCAATCACACCCACGCGCTCGGTAACCGAAATCGCCCCGCGCGCATCGAGGATGTTGAAAAGGTGCGAGCACTTCAGGCACAGATCGAAGGCAGCCAGCACCGGAAAACGTTCCGCCTCTGGCGAGGGCTGCCCGTCGGCCGCGCTGCGTTTCAGCGCGGCATAGGCCTCGAGCAGCGCGTGGCACTCCGCTTCGAAGAGCCGCAGGTGTTGCCAGGTCTTCTCCACCTCCGCGCGGTCGAAGTTGTACACCGAAAACTGGACTTCTTCCGCATGCCGCACATCTCGATACGTCACGCCTGGCGACCACACGATGTCATAAACGCTATCCACGTCCTGCAAGAATGCCGCGATGCGCTCCAACCCGTACGTCAGCTCGACCGAGATCGGATCCAGGTCCTGGCCGCCGCACTGCTGAAAGTACGTGAACTGGGTGATCTCCAGACCGTCGAGCATCACCTGCCACCCGATGCCCCACGCGCCCAGCGTCGGCGACTCCCAATTGTCTTCCTCGAACTTGATGTCATGCTGCCGCAGATCGATGCCGATGGCTCCCAGCGACTCCAGGTACATCTCCTGGATGTTCGCAGGCGGCGGCTTGAGGATCACCTGCAGTTGCGTGTGCTTGTACAGCCGGTTGGGATTGTCGCCGTAGCGCCCGTCCGCCGGCCGCCGGGAAGGCTGCACGTAGGCGACGTTGTAAGGCTTCGGCCCCAGCACCCGCAAAAACGTCTCCGGCGCCATCGTCCCGGCGCCCACCTCAACGTCATACGGTTGCTGCAGAACGCATCCCCGGTCGGCCCAGAACTTCGACAGGGCGAGAATCAGGTCCTGGAAGCTCAGCGGATTTTTCGCGGGTCCGGTCACTGACCTTCGATTCTGTTGTCTAGTGCGCCTTGCAGATCCTTGGCTGATTGCTGACTGCTGAGTGCTGACCGCTGCTTTACTCCAGCTTCTCCAGCATCCCTGCCGTGACCAGCTTTTTCTCGATGTGGCGCTCGATGCGTTGCGCCAGAAAACGCCGCAGGTCCGCGCCCTTCGTTCGCGGCCACGGCACTCCCACGAACGATTCCAGCGGCGCCCGGAACATCTCTGCCGCCAGCTCGCGCGACGCGCCCGACATCTCCGCCGACGCCAGCCGCTTGTCCGCCGCGCACATCAGCCCGTCGGCCAGCGGATGAAAGAACGCCCGGCTGCCGTTCAGCCGAGCGCCGCACTTCAGGCACGTGCTCAGGTCGGGAAGCAGCCCTGTCAGCCGGACCATCCACAGGTCGAAATACGTCAGCGGCATCCAGACGGCGCCGGAATGCAGATGCCCCAGCACCGAGAGCGACAGCCGGAAGACGGAGTCGTTCGACTCGCGCTCCGGCAGCAGCTCGTCCAGCACCTCGGCCACGTAACCCAGCGCCACCGCCCGCGGGTAATCCACTTCCTCCGCCAGCGGCGACTGCAGCACGTCGCAGGAATCCACTCGCGCCAGGTCCCGCCGCTCGCGATCCTCGTAATAGAGCCGCACCACCGTCAGCGGCTCCAGCGCTCCCCCGAACCGCCGGCGCGACTTCTTGGCCGACCGCGCCACGCCTTTCAGCTTGCCTTCCGCGCGCGTGAAAAACGTCACCAGCAGGTCCGCCTCGCGCAGCGGATAGCTGCGCAGGACGATCGCTTCCGACTGCTTCAGGGGCATGGTTCCGCCGCCTTACGCCCACGCGCACAACAAGCCGAACTTCGATTGTAACGGAGCGATGCGCGGACGGAAAGCAGGGTCGCTACCGGCGCTTGTGGACTTTCAGAGGTTTCATCCTGGAAACGGAAATGCGCGGCCGCGGCCGCGCATTTCGGCGAACTCAACTCGCGCTTACCGCCCGAACCACTTGGCGTTGATCTCGGTGTACTGCTTCCACTTCTCCGGCAGATCATCCAGGGCGAAGATGGCCGACACCGGGCACACCGGCACGCACGCCCCACAATCAATACATTCAACAGGATCGATGTAGAGCTGGGTTTCGGCGGCGAACTTCTCCTCGTCCTTCTTGGGATGGATGCAATCCACGGGACAGGCATCCACGCACGCCGTGTCCTTGGTTCCGATGCAGGGTTCTGCAATCACATAGGCCATACGATTGTCGTCTCCGTAGCGAACCTGAAAGAAGATTACCGCGACAGCCTGTCCAACCTTCGATTCTAGCAAAAAAGCTGACCGCTTAAAGGAAATCAGGCTATTGGAGACAATCCGGGGCCGGGAGGCGGAAATCGCCCGGTCAACGGCGGGCGTGGGACAGAAATCCCGAGTCCGGCACGGCGCAGGAAGGATTTCTACGCCGAGGCCAGCGCCCGCGCTTCCGCGGGCTCATACTCGCAGATTGAGGCGCTTAGCGGGCGTGAGCGAACCCGCACCGGCGGGTGAGCGGGAGTCCGCTGCCGAAATCCCGAGCGTCGCGAGGGATCTCTACGTTGAAATCAGTGCGCGTTCGCTCGCAGGCTCGTACTCGCAGATATATCCGGCGACGGCGGAGGCGGCCACGGTCAGCGGGCTGGCCAGGTACATTTGGCCCGGTCCGCTGCGGCCGGGGAAATTGCGGTTCTGCGCGCTGATCACCACCTGGTCGGGACGCGTGGAAACGCCGGGCCCGGCATTGATGCAGGCGCCGCAACTGGGCTCAATCACAATGGCGCCAGCCTTCTTGAAGATTTCGAGATAGCCTTTGCGCACGCAGTACTCGCGCGTCTCCTGCGAGCCGAACTGGATATAGAACTTCACCGAATCGGCCACGCGCTTGCCCTGCGCCAGAGCGTCGGCCAGGACGCGGGCGTACATATCCATGTCCTCGTTCTTCCCTGCCGTGCAGGTGCCGCCGTAAGCCAGCTCCACCGGCACAGGCGTGTGCAGGTCGCGAACGAACTTGCCGTTGCCGGGATCGCCGGGCGTGGCCACCATGGGCGTAATCTCGTCGGCGTTGAGCTCGATGACGTGGGCGTACTCGGCTCCGGGATCGCTGGCCAGGCCTTCGATCATCTTTTCGGCGCGCTTGCGGTCCATGCCACGGCGTTCCACCAGGAAGTCCACCACTTTTTCGTCGGGAGCGACGATGCCGGTGAATCCGCCGATCTCCGCCGCCATGTTGGTCATGGTGGCGCGCTCGTCCACGCTCAGGTCTTCGATGGCGGGGCCGGCATACTCCATCACTTTGGCCAGCGCCTTGCCGCTGCGCACGTAGTCGAGCGCCAGGATGGCGAGGATGAAGTCCTTGGCGGCGACGTTCGGTCGGCGGCGGCCCTTGACCACGATCTTGACCGACTCCGGCACTCGCACGCGGATATCTTTGGTGAGCCAGGAATTGAAGACGTCGGTGGTGCCGATGCCGAAGGCGACGCAGCCCACGGCGCCGACGTGCGGCGTGTGCGAATCCGAGCCCACGTTGAGCTGGCCCGGCAGCGCGTAGGTCTCGAGCACCAGCGAGTGGCAAATGCCCTCCGAGCCTTTGCGGTCGAGCAACTCGCCGTGCAGCCGGATGCCGCGCGAGCGCGCGAACTCTTCCTGGCGCAGCTTGAGCTGCGTGGCGAGGTCGAGCAGGCCCATCTTGCGCTTCTCCTCCGAGAGCACTTCGTCGAGGAAGGTGAGATGGTCGCGGAAGAACAGGATGGTCGCTGGGTCGTTGACGGGCGCGTCCTTGCCCACCAGGCGCTCGAAGAAGATGGAGGCCATGGGCGTGACGTACTCGTGGCTGAAGCGCAGGTCGGTGCGGGCAAAGCCGGCATCGCCGGGCTTGACAGCGGGCACGCCGACCTCGCCTTTCTCGTTGATCATGTGGCGGGCGAAGATCTTTTCCGCCAGAGTCATCGCGCGCGGC
>DATIGQ010000169.1 GCA_035454605.1 Terriglobales bacterium | reverse complement strand
GCATCGGGGACGGCAGCTGCCCGTTCGGGAACTTCTCTTTGGCCCTGAACGGCGGCAACCAGGTCAATGCCACGCAGAACGGCATTGGCCGTCGTCGCCTGCACTTCGGTCTGAAGCTCATCTTCTAACCGAAGCAACGCTCAACTCTTCAGGCCGGCCGCAAGGCCGGCCTGATTTTTTTGAAAGCGGCTTTGGGCTATGCGTTCTTGGGCAACCGCCGAAGCTCCTAGCTTCTAGCCAAGTAGCTGAAACAACAAAGCCCCCGCCTTCTCGCGGGGGCTTTCGTTTTTCGAATTGAGCTTACTGCACCAAAAACGTGTAATGGCTGGCCGAGGCCATGAAGAACAGCATGGGAATGGAAAGCCAGGTGTTGGTTCGCGAGGCCAGGAATGCCTGCCGCGCCAGCTTCGCGCTTTGCTCCGGTACGGGCGTCCCATCGGTCACGTTGGCCCGCGTCCAGGCGATGATTTTCTTCTGGTTCCGCCAGATGATGCCCCACACGTTGAACAGCATGATGAATCCCAAGCCGCCGCCCACGCCGATGGATAGCATGCGGCTGCTCTCCCACCCGTGCGCATTCAGCTTCAGATAGATGGTGCTCGCCCCGAACATCAGGGCTCCCACGAACACCGCCAAAATCCATCCTTTGTTGAGCGCGCCCTTGCCGTGCGTCACCAGCAGCATTTCCAGCACCCACGCCCCGATCCAGATGCCCAGGAAGTTCAGCACCGAGTTCATGGAACTGGCGCTCAGCCCGTGTACCGCCGCGTTGCGGGCATCCGCCGCCACGATGATCATCCAGTACATGAAGCCCGCCAGCACCGTCATCATGGCGCCCCACCGGAACCACCACAGCGCCCGCGGCATCAGCGCCAGGTTGACCTTGCCCTTGTAGGCGGGTTCCAGTTCTTTCTGAAAAGGCACGTTCACCAGGTTGAAGAAATACAGCAGCCCGATCCACGTGATTCCGGCCAGGAAATGGATCCAGCGCAGCGTGACCTCGTACAGCGGCCCGTCTCCCGGGGGCAGGATTCTCACCTGGAAAAAGGCGGGCAACGCGGAACTCAGCAAGTCCATGGTTGGCTCCTCGACAAAGGGTTCGACTGCTGCCGTCGGCGCACGAGTATACAAGAACTTCACTCTGCGGGAACCGCAAAGCTCAGAACGCAGGAGAACCGGAACGCATCCGCAGCGGCGCCTGCGGTTGAAAATCCCCTCACGCAGCCGTATGGTAGGAGTTAGGAGGGCGGCGCAGCCCCGGTGCACGCCCGGACCTCCGCCAGGCAGAAATGCCTACGCCCATGGATCTCAAGCCGGCTCAGAACATCCAGGACGCCTTCCTCAACAACGCCCGCCGCGACAAGTCCGTGGTGACTATCTATCTGGTCAGCGGGGTGAAGCTCACCGGCCGCATCCGCTCCTTCGACAAGTATTCGGTCATCCTGGAGTCCAACCACCAGGAGCAGCTCATTTTCAAGCACGCCATTTCGACCGTGGTGCTGCCGCGCCCCGGCCACGGCGCCGAGTCAAGGTCCGCCGCCGCGACCGCGCCCGCCGCCGCCCCCGAGCCCTCTTCCGCCGACTCTCCGGAGGCCTGACATTCGCGGAAGCTCGCGCGACTCCGGCTCTCGCCTCCTCACTCGGGCGGAGCACGCCCGCCGCCGGCGCGCTCTCACCCAGGCCACTGAGCGAGCCTTCCTGGCCGGATTGGAGTGGGGACCACGCCGTATCCGGACGGGTTCCATCCCCGATCAGGCGCGCCGGGCTTCGGCCTCTGCCCGCCAGCCGGAGCAGGAAACCATCTCTACCGTTTCTGTCGAGGAATCCCTGGCCGAGCTGCGTGAGCTGGCTTCGAGCGCTGGCGCTCTGGTCGTGGGCGAGCTGCTGCAGCGCCGCGACCGGCCCGATCCCGCCACGTTAGTCGGCCGCGGCAAGCTCGAGGAGATCTCCGGCGCCCTGGCCTCCACCGACGCCGACCTGCTCATCTTCGACCACGACCTTTCACCCTCGCAGCAGCGCAACATCGAGCAGGTGGTAGGCACGCGCGTGGTCGACCGCACCCAGCTCATCCTCGATATCTTCGCCCGCCACGCCCGCACGCGCGAAGGCCAGCTCCAGGTCGAACTGGCCCAGCTCGAGTACCTGCTGCCTCGCCTTGCCGGCCGGGGCGTGGAAATGTCGCAGCTCGCCGGCGGCATCGGCACCCGCGGCCCGGGCGAAACCCAGCTGGAAACCGACCGCCGCCGCATCTACCGCCGCATCCGCCACATTCAGCAGCAGCTCGAAAAAGTCCGCCGCACCCGCGCCCAGCAGCGTCAGCGCCGCGAATCCGTGCCCGTGGCCACCGTCGCCCTGGTCGGCTACACCAACGCCGGCAAGTCCACGCTGTTCAACTCCCTCACTCGCGCCGGCGTCGAGGAATCGCCCCGCCTGTTCGCTACCGTCGATCCCACCTTGCGCTCGGTCACGCTCCCTTCGCGCCGCCGCATCCTGCTTTCCGACACGGTCGGTTTCATCCGCAACCTGCCGCACACGCTCGTCACCTCCTTCCGCGCTACGCTTGAGGAGGTGGAGCGTGCCGCGCTGCTGCTGCACGTCATGGACGTCACCAGTCCCGTGGCCGCCGACCACGAAGCCCAGGTGGAAAAGGTGCTGGGCGAACTCGACGTGGGCTCGAAACCGCGCCTGCGCGTGATCAACAAGATCGATCTGCTCCCGGCCGCCGAGCGCGATTCCAAGCTCGACGACGAGCGCACCGTGCACATCTCCGCCGCTCGCGGCATCGGCGTCTCCACCCTGCTCGACCGCATCGACCAGATGCTGCAGGACGACCCGCTCAGCCGCGTCCACCTTCGCTTGCCGCAGGCCGAAGGCAAGGCGCTGGCCATGGTCGAAGCCCGCGCCCGCGTCTTCGCCCGCCGCTACCGCGACGGTTTCGTCGAACTCGACGCCCAGGCGCCTGCATCGCTGCTGCGCAAGCTACGGCCCTACGTCGTCGAGTAAAGCTTGGTTTCGTTTGTCATTCCGAGCGCGGCGAGGAATCCCGATGGCCGGCTTCTACGTTAGGGTGAGCGGGGAGCGTTCCAACTAGTCACTGACCACTGACCACTGCCACTGCCTTACTTCATCGGTTTATACAAAAACTCTACCGCGTTCAGCTTCCCGCCCACGTCGCCTTCGATCCGTGCCAGCAGCGACCCATCTGCCCGCTTCTCATAGATGATGCGCTGCGGAAAATCATGCTGCAGATTCTCGAAAGTGGCCCGTTGTTTTTCGAGCGTCACCAGCTTGAAGTCGGTGGGAGGGCCGCCGTTGGGCTGCGCGACGTAGAAGATGCCGTCCGCGCGCTCCTCGATCCGCAGGAACTCGAACTCGACCGTCCGCCCGCCGGCCACCGTGCGGCTCATCCCCATCATCGTGCCGCCGGCTGGATGGCTCCAGTGCTCGTCGATCATGGCCTTGCCCCGTTCGGTTTGCCAGTCGCCGGCCATCCACGCCAGGTCCTTCATTTCCAAGTTGGACGAAGCGTCGGGAGCAGCAAGAAGAAGCGTCGCGGTCAGCAACGCCGCGAGGAGCGCACTTGCTCGTGGTAGTCTCATGCCTCGCAGCCTATCGCTTCCCCTCATTCAAGTCTCGAAAAAGTCGGACCAGTCTAGCCCTACAGGCGGCCAATCGCCAGCAGTCAAGGGCTAGTAGCCTAGAGGCTAGTAGCTCTTTCTGAGAACTGGGAACCGATAACTGACCACTGGCCACGCAATTAAATGGGCCCGCAGCCAAGAAGCGGTGACAATTCCTTGGCTACAGGCCCATTCGATCCTGAAACGGATCGGAGGTGATACCTCTATGGTATCCCCACTTGGCCCAAAGTCAAGGGTTGCTTTGCCCTTCCGAAGCCCTGCAAATGCCTCTCGGGACTCGATTTCCGCTGCGTTGACACCCCCTGCGCCCGATGTTAGCTTGTAAGGTTGGGCGCGCTCGCAACCTCCTTTTCGTAAGCTTCAGGCATGGAAGAAACCCTTAAGCAAGTGGGCGGATTACTGCTCGCGGCCATCCCCACGATGGTCCTGTTCATGGTCGTTCTGCTTTCCTACCTGTTGCTCGTCCACCGCCCGCTCACTCGCGTCTTGGCGGAGCGCCACGCCCGCGGCGAGGGCGCCATCGAAAAGGCCCGCGCCGATATCGCCCAGGCCGACGCCCGCACCGCCGAGTACGAGCAGAAGATTCGTGATGCCCGGCTGGCCATCTTCAAGGCGGCGGAAGACCGCCGCAAGAAGTCCCTCGAGGCCCGCGCCAACGCGATCGCCCAAGCCCGCGCCCGCGCCGAAGACCTGGTCCATCAGGCGCGCATGTCGCTCGAAGGCGAAGCTGCGGGCGCGCGCCGTACCCTGGAAGCCGAATCCGAGCGCCTCGCCCACGAGATCATCCAGACCATCCTCAAGCCCGCCGTCCTGGCCGGCGGAGGGCAGGGATGACCGCCACCCGCATCTCGCTTCTCGTCTTGCTGTGGATCGGGCTGATTCAAGCTGTCTCCGCCATCGCCCAGGATCATCAGCCCGCCGCCGAGCCCAGCCATGAAGCCTCCTCCGCTGGTAAGCCTGCGGCGGAGCACGAAGCGGAGGACGAACACGCCGCCTTCAAACACTCTCCTTCGGTGAAGAAGATCGCCGAATGGACCGGCATGAGTGTGGAAAGCGCCTACTGGGTCAGCACGGTGCTCAATTTTGTGGTCGTGGTCGTCTTCCTTTGGATCGTGCTTCGACCTGTGATCGGGAAGGCGTTTGCCGACCGCTCTGCGGCCATTCGCCAGTCCATCGACGAGGCTCGCAAGGCCAGCGAAGAGGCCCAGAAGCGTTTGGCGGATATCGAGAGCCGCCTCGCCCGCATCAGCACCGAGGTGGATGCGCTGCGTTCCGCCGCAGACGCCGATGTGGCCGAAGAGGAAGCCCGCCTGCGCGCCGCCGCCGAGGAAGACAAAGCCGCCATCCTGCGCGCCGCCGAGGAAGAGATCGGCGCTGCCGCCCGCCTGGCGCGCAAGGATCTCAAGGCCTACGCCGCGGAGCTGGCCGTTTCCCTCGCGGAGAAGCGCATCCAGGTCAGCCCCCAGACCGACCAGCAGATGGTCCGCAACTTCCTCGACCAGCTCTCCAAGGACGGAAGGTAGACCATGGCCGCCGTCGTCAGCCGCTACGCCCGCGCCCTCGCCGACCTGGCCATGGAGAAGCATCTCGATCCGGCCCAGACGGTCGCCGAGCTCAACGGCCTGGCCGGCGTTGTGGCCCAAAGCCAGGAGCTGCGCACCGTGCTGGAGAATCCCTCCGTGCCCTCACGCCAGAAGCTGGCTGTGCTGGATTCCATCGTCGCCCGCCTCGGCGTTTCCCGCTACCTGCGCAACTTCGTGGCTGTGGTCATGGACCATCGCCGTATCGCGGCGCTGCCCGAGATCGCCCGCCAGTTTGCGCTCGAACTGGATTCGCGCCTGGGCTTCGCCGAGGCCGAAATCACTTCGGCCCGCGAGCTTGCCGAGGAGGAGAAGCGCGACCTGACCGCTCGCCTGGAAAAGCTCACCGGCAAGAAGATCCGCCCACGCTATCACCGCGATCCGCAGGTGTTGGGCGGCGCGCTCATTCGCATCGGCTCCACCGTGTATGACGGCACCGTGCGCGGCCAGCTCCGCCGCCTTAAGGAGCAACTCGCTGGTACCTGAGAGATTTCACTGGGTACTGGGTACTAGGTACTGGCTACTGACTGAGAACTGAGAACCGGGAACTGAGAACTCAACATGGCACAAATCAAAGCCGACGAAATCACCCAGATCATCCGCGAACAGATCGAAAACTACGAGTCTCGCGTCTCCGTCGACGAGGTTGGCACCATCATCACCCTTGGCGACGGCATTGCCCGTATCCACGGCCTCGACAAGGTCATGGCCGGCGAGATGCTCGCCTTTCCCCACGGTATCTCCGGCATCGCCATGAACCTGGAAGAAGACCAGGTCGGCTCTGTGATTCTCGGCGACTACACCGAGCTCAAGGAAGGCGACCAGGTCAAGCGTACCGGCCGCATCATGAGCGTGCCCGTGGGTGAGGTCATGATCGGCCGCGTGGTCAACTCGCTCGGCCAGGCCATCGACGACAAGGGCCCCATCTCCACCGACAAGTACATCGCGCTGGAGCGCCTAGCGCCCGGCGTGGTGGACCGCCAGCCGGTGCGCGAGCCCATGGAGACCGGGCTCAAGGCCATCGACAGCATGATTCCCATCGGCCGCGGCCAGCGCGAGCTCATCATCGGCGACCGCCAGACCGGCAAGACCGCCGTCGCCATCGACACCATCATCCACAACAAGGGCAAGAACCTCATCTGCATCTATTGCGCCATCGGCCAGAAGCGCAGCTCCATCGCCCAGGTGGTGAAGATCCTCGAAGACTACGGGGCCATGGAGTACACCATCGTCGTCGCGGCCTCAGCTTCCGAGCCCGCTCCCATGCAGTTCATCGCGCCCTACGCCGCCTGCGCCATGGGCGAGTATTTCCGCGACAGCGGCCGCCACGCCCTCTGCATCTACGACGATCTCTCCAAGCACGCCGCCGCGTACCGGGAGATCTCGCTCCTGTTGCGCCGTCCGCCGGGCCGCGAAGCCTATCCTGGCGACGTGTTCTACCTGCACTCCCGTCTGCTGGAGCGCGCCGCCAAGTTGAACGACAAGCTCCAGGGCGGCTCGCTCACCGCGCTGCCCATCATCGAGACCCAGGCTGGCGACGTTTCGGCTTACATTCCCACCAACGTTATTTCCATTACCGACGGCCAGATCTACCTGGAGACCGACCTGTTCAACAGCGGCGTCCGTCCCGCGGTGAACGTCGGACTGTCGGTCAGCCGTGTCGGCGGCAACGCCCAGATCAAGGCCATGCGCCAGGTCGCCGGCACTCTGCGCTTGGAGTTGGCCCAGTTCCGCGAGCTGGCGGCTTTCGCCCAGTTCGGCAGCGACCTCGATAAGGCCACACAGGCCCAGCTCAACCGCGGCCGCCGCCTTACCGAGGCCCTCAAGCAGGATCAGTACACGCCCATGTCCGTACCCAAGCAGGTGATGGAGATCTTCGCCGGTACCGGCGGATTCCTCGATAGCCTCCCGGTCGAACTCGTCCGCGAGTTCGAGGCGGAATTCTTCAAGTACGTGGACTCGATGTACCCCGACGTGCTCAAGAAGATTGCGGAGAAAAAGGCGCTCGACGACGCCCTGCGTTCCGAAATGACCAAGATCGTCACCGACTTCAAGGAGAAGTTCGTAAAAGACCGTCAGTTGGCGGCTGCGTCTTAGCTGATGGCTGAATGGCTGATTGCTGAAGGCTGCTTTTAATGGCAAACGTTCTCGATATCCGCCGCCGCATCCGCAGCGTGAGAAACACGCGGCAGATCACCAAGGCCATGAAAATGGTTTCGGCGGCCAAGCTGCGCCGCGCCCAGGATCGCGCCCTTTCCGCCCGGCCTTACGCCCGCATGCTCACCAGCGTGCTCCAGTCGCTGGTCACCCGCGCCGAAATCTACGATCCGGAGACCGGTCAGGCCCGCCATCCCCTGCTCGCCCGTCGCGAGGAGAAGGACATCCTCCTGGTCGTGATCACCGGCGACAAAGGACTGGCCGGCGCCTTCAACACCAACATCCTCAAGGCCGCACAGCGCTTCCTCGAATCCAAGCCGGGCAAGAACGTGGACGTGATTGCCGTCGGGCGCAAGGGGCGCGACTTCCTGCGTCGCCGCTATCCCGCGGCCCAGGCCCAGCGCTCTCTGGCAGAGGATCTGCAAGAGGCGGAGGCCGTGACCGCGCGCGCCGCCCAGATTCAACTGGTCGGCGAATACACCAACATCTTCAGTCGCCTGGAGTTCACCCACGCCCGCGACCTGGCCGAGGAGGTCATTCACAGCTACACCCGCGGCCAGGCCGATGCCGTCTATCTTGTCTACAACGAATTCAAGTCCGTGGTTTCGCAGCGCTTGGTGGTGGATGAGGTCCTGCCCATCGAGGAGATCGGCGCCGCCGATATCCGCATGGCCGAGGAGATGACCGACGAGCAGAAGAAACGCCTGGTCGAGGCCGCCCGCGCGGCTGGCGTCAGCGTCCGTGCGGCCGATACCGCCGAGATCGACCGCCGCGCCGCTGCTTTCGTCACCGGAGTGGACTACATCTACGAACAGCCGGCGCTGGAGCTGTTCCACAGCCTGTTGCCGCGCTACGTGAGCGTGCAGATTTTCCACGCGTTGTTGGAGTCGGTGGCCGCCGAACATGCCGCTCGCATGACCGCCATGGACTCGGCCACCAACAACGCCTCCGAGATGATTGACGACCTGACCCTGGCCATGAACCGCGTCCGCCAGGCCCGCATCACCAAGGAGATCATTGAGATCGTCTCCGGAGCCGCAGCTTTGTAGGGTCTTGGGATTGTCATCCCGAGCCCGCCGCGGCGAGCGAGGGATCTGCTGTTGAGGTTACAAAGCTAGTAGCTAGCAGCTAGAAGCTGACAGATCAGGGAGTTTCGAATGCCAGAGAACGTCGGTAGCGTCATTCAAGTCGCCGGTCCCGCCGTTGACGTGCAGTTCGCCGAGGCCCATCTGCCTTCCATCTACCAGGCCCTGCGCGTGGTCAGCGAGGGCTTCGATGTGCCTGCGCCCATCAACGTCGTCCTCGAGGTGCAGCAGCACCTGGGCGAGGGCCGTGTGCGCTGTGTTGCCATGCAGCCCACCGACGGCATGGTGCGCGGCATGAAGGCTATCGACCTGGGCGGGCCCATCACCGTGCCGGTGGGAACGGGCACGCTCGGCCGCGTGATGAACGTCATCGGCGAGCCCGTGGACAACCTGGGCCCCATCGCCACCCAGGAGCGTCATCCCATCCATCGCCCGGCGCCCAGCTTCGAGGAGCAGGCCACGACCGCGGAAATGTTCGAGACCGGCGTCAAGGTCATTGATCTCATCCAGCCCTTCCTCAAGGGCGGCAAGATCGGCCTCTTCGGCGGCGCCGGCGTGGGCAAGACCGTGATCATCATGGAGCTCATCAACAACGTCGCCAAGCAGCATGGCGGCTTCTCCGTGTTTGCCGGCGTGGGCGAGCGTACCCGCGAGGGCAACGACCTGTGGATCGAGATGAGCGAGTCCGGCGTCATCAAGCCCGGCGACCCCTCGAACTCCAAGGCCGCGCTCATCTACGGCCAGATGACCGAGCCGCCCGGCGCGCGCTTGCGCGTCGCCCTCACCGGCTTGACCGTCGCCGAATACTTCCGCGACGTCGAGGGCGCCGACACGCTGCTCTTTATCGACAACATCTTCCGTTTCACCCAGGCGGGCTCTGAGGTCTCCACGCTGCTCGGCCGCATGCCTTCCGCCGTCGGCTACCAGCCCAACCTAGCCACCGAGATGGGCGAGTTGCAGGAGCGCATCACCTCCACCAAGAAGGGCTCCGTGACTTCCGTGCAGGCCATCTACGTGCCGGCCGACGACCTCACCGACCCCGCGCCCGCCACTACCTTCGCCCACCTCGATGCCACCACCGTGCTCTCGCGTCAGATCGTCGAGATCGGCATCTACCCCGCCGTGGACCCTCTGGCTTCCACCTCGCGCATCCTCGATCCCCGCATCGTCGGAGACGACCACTACGACGTCGCCCAGGGCGTGAAGAAGATCTTGCAGCGCTACAAGGACCTGCAGGACATCATTGCCATCCTGGGGATTGACGAGCTGAGCGAAGATGACAAGCTCACCGTCGCGCGCGCCCGCAAGATCCAGAAGTTCCTTTCGCAGCCCTTCCACGTGGCCGAGCAGTTCCTGAATGTGCCCGGCCGTTACGTCAAGATCGCAGACACCGTGAAAGGCTTCCGCGGCATCATCGAGGGCAAGTATGACGACATCCCCGAGCAGGCCTTCTTCATGAAAGGCGGCATCGAGGAAGTCCTCGAGCATGCCGAAAAACTCAAACAGCAAGCCGCTGCGTAGCGGCCTTCACGGGGTACTGGCAACTGCATGCCTGACACCTTCCAACTCGAGATCGTTACTCCCGATCGCCAGGTAGTGGACGACCGCGCCGAAGAGATGCAGATTCCCGGTCGCAAGGGATACCTGGGCATCCTGCCCGGCCACGCCCCGCTCATCACCGAGCTGGATGTGGGCGAGATCAGCTACCGTCGCGGGCAAAAGACGCATTACCTGGCCGTCGCTTGGGGCTTCGCCGAGGTGTTGCCCGACCGCGTCATCATCCTGGCCGAGACCGCCGAACGCGCCGAGGAGATTGACATCGATCGCGCCCGCCAGGCGGTGGAGAAAGCAGAAAAACATCTGCGCCGCACCGATCCCGACGTCGACTTCGCCGGCGCCGAGGTCGCCCTCAAACGCGCCCTCATCCGCCTGCAGGTCGCCGGTAAGCAGTAGCGCCTCACTCCAGGCTTCAGGGAAAAGAACAGGGCCGCCCTGAAGGCGGCCCTGCTGGTTGCTCGCACCGGTAGGGTGCTAATGGTTCCAGTAGGCCTGTTGATAGCCTTCCAGGTAGCCCTGCCGGTACATGTGTTTGTAGGTATCGCGGCTGCCGTAATCGCCGTAATAGCCGCGGTCCGCGTTGCGATACCAGCCGTTGTTGTACGGGCTGAAGCTCTTGCCCTCGCGCGCTTCATCGCGGCCGGCCACCAAGCCGTCCCGGTAGCCGTTGGCAAAGGCCGCGTCTCCGGAGCCGGGTGGCCTTACGGTGACGACGCCCTCGTCATAAGTGCGGGTAATCTGGGCTGAGCGCCCGAAATAAGCGTCGTCATAGCCCACCCGATAGCCGTCCCGATAGCCCTGGCGGAACTGTCCGCGCGGGCCCATCCAGCCGGCGTAGCCTCGGTCGGCTTGCTGGAAGCTGGCGTCGCGGTAGTCATAGCTTGCCCTGTTGCTCCGGTCCGCCACGCCGTGGTTAAAACCGTCGCGGTAGCCGTTGTCGTAGCCGTACTGCTGGACCTGATACGCCTGGCGGTTCGGCGGATCGTGCGCGAGCGCCGTTCCCGCCAGCGCCAACGCCACGGCGAACGCCATGAGCGCCGCTTTCGTTTTGACCACCATGTTCACCTCCAGGACGCAGGCTCGGATTTGTCTCTCTTGCAGGCACTCCTGCGTCCGTATCATTAGGTGGGATGCCTTGAACCGACGCTGCCGCTGCCCTTTTACGGCGTCGGAACTGTGGTCAAAAAGCCACACTCAGGCAACCTTTCCGGTATATCCGCAGCTCTCGCAAGTGGTTGCCTTGATAACGTTTCGGTAAACAACGCTCTTGTTTCGTATCTGCACACCCGCTACAATCCGCCCAACATCTTCCCGGGAAGCTTCCGGAGGGTCTGCACGCGCGCGCTTGGGGCGCGAACGGATGGGCCTGCGCTTGCGCGCAGAGAGGCGAAGTTTAGGGTAGGATTGCGCGGGATTCGTCCCCTTCCATGAAAGTTGCGGTCGAAGTCGTCGGCAAAAGCGATGTTGGCTGCGTGCGCACCAACAACGAGGACAACTTCGGCTACGACACCCGCAACGGCATCTTCCTGGTCTGCGACGGGATGGGCGGCATGGCCGCCGGCGAAGTGGCCAGCAAGATGGGCGTGGACACCGTGCTGGAGTACTTCCGCAAGGCCGCCGCCAACGGCAGTTACCCTACCCATGGGCGCGCCTACGAGGACGTCTCCCAGATGGCCAACGCCCTGGCCAGCGCCATCCAGCTCGCCAACGACGTCATCTACCAGGCCGCGTCCTCCGACGCCTCGCACCATGGCATGGGCGCCACCATTGTGGCCGCCATGCTGAAGGGCAATTTCCTCTCCATCGCCCACGTGGGCGACAGCCGCATCTACCGCATCCGTCACGGCGAGATCGAGCAGATGACCGAGGATCACTCCCTGGTCGCCGAGCAGGTGCGCCGCGGCCTCCTCAGCCAGGAAGAAGCCGACCGCTCCGACATCCAGAACATCATCTTCCGCGCCCTGGGTGCCGACGCCACCGTGGAGCCCGACCTGGAGGACCTGGTCGCGCAGCCCGGCGATATTTTGCTGCTCACCACCGACGGGCTCACCAAGTACATCAAGGAGCCGCGCCTGTTGGAGATTATTCAATCCTCGTTCTCGCTGCAGCAGGCCTGTGACCGCTTGATCCAGGCCGCCAAGGAGGCCGGGGGCGACGACAACATCACCTGCGTACTCATCAAGATCGTCAAGGAAGCCTGGTACCGTCGCTGGTTTGGAGGAGGCCACAAATGGCAAAGCTCTATCTGATGTTCGAAGGCGCCACTCTGAAGGAGTTCACGCTCGCCCAGGGCGGTGTGGCTACCATTGGCCGCCTGCCCGACAATCTCATTCAGGTGGATAACCTCGCCGTCAGCAGCCACCACGCCAAGATCTTCTGGGAGAGCGACCACTACGTCGTCGAGGACAATGAGAGCCTGAACGGCACCTTCGTCAACAAGCAGCGCATCACCAAGGTCTCGCTCAACGACGGCGACGAGATCGGCATCGGCAAGCACATCATCCAGTTCAAGGACACCTGGCACGAGGACGAAACCGCAGCCGACACCGTGCAGGCGCTTCCGCCGCTGCCCAAGCTGGAAGCCACCGTGGTCCTCGACACCAAGAAGGCCAAGGAGATGATGGCCGCAGCCCTGGCCGGAAAGGCGCCGGCCGCGCCTCCCCCGCCTACCGCTCCGACTCCCCCGGGCCACAAGACGGCCGCCATGCCGCCGGCTGCGCCGCCGCCGCGCGAGCGCACCGCCACCCTCACTGTTCTGGCCGGCAAGACCGACCAGTCGCAGTACATCCTGTCGAGCAAGCTCACGGTCATCGGCAAGAGCGACATGGCCACCGTGCGCCTGAAGGGCTGGTTCGCGCCCAACGTGGCCGCCACCATCACCAAGCGCGAGACCAAATACATCATCGCGCCCGCGGAGCGCGGCATCCACGTGAGCGTCAACGGCGCCCAGATCATTGGTCCCACCGAACTGACCGAAGGCTCCATGATCGAGGTCAAGGGCGTCAAGATGAGCTTCGACTTGCAGTAACACTGGCTGGCAGCTTGCAGGCGGCAGCTGGCAGCAGGTGGAATGTCATCCCGAGCGAGCTGGAGCGTCCGCGAGTCCGTGGCGGACGAGCGGGAAAAGCGAAGGCGAGTCGAGGGACCCCTGTAGCGTTGTTTCTCCTTTCGAGGCCAATGGCGCCCAGCCGTTGGCCCCAAGCTGCCAGCTCCGTTCTGCTAAACTCCTTGACTTCTTCCACGAGAGGCAATCATGGCTATTCACACCATCGGCATTATCGGCGCCGGAACCATGGGCAACGGCATTGCGCACGTGTTCGCGCGCCATGGCTATAGCGTTCTGCTGTGTGATGTGGAGCGCCGCTTCCTCGATCGTGCGCTGGAGACTATTGCGAAGAACCTCGAGCGCGAGGTATCGAAGAACAAGCTCACCGCGGAAGAGGGCAAAACCGCCCTCCGCCGCATCGAGGCCACGGTAGAGCGCGCGGTCCTTGCGAATTGTGATTTCGTGGTCGAAGCCGCCACCGAGAAGTTCGATATCAAGGCCGATCTTTTCCGCGAACTCGACCAGGTGTGCCGGCCCGAGGTCATCCTCTCTTCGAATACTTCGTCCATCTCCATTACCCGCCTGGCCGCGCTGACCAAACGGCCCGACCGTGTGATCGGCATGCACTTCTTCAATCCCGTGCCGGTGATGAAGCTGGTGGAAGTTATCCGCGGGCTGGCCACCTCCGACGAAACCTTCCAGACCGTGAAGGCACTGGCCGAAGAGCTGGAGAAGACGCCGGTCGAAGTGAACGACGCCCCCGGCTTCGTCTCCAATCGCGTCCTGATGCCGCTCTTGAACGAAGCCATGTATGCGGTGATGGAGGGCGTGGCCACGCCTGCTGCGGTGGACGAGGTCTTCCGCCTGGGCATGGCGCATCCCATGGGCCCCCTGCAACTGGCCGACTTCATCGGCCTGGACGTATGTCTCGACATCATGCGCGTCCTGCAGGAAGGCCTTGGCGACCCCAAGTACCGCCCCTGCCCGCTGCTCATCAAGATGGTCCACGCCGGCCGGCTGGGCCGGAAGACGGGGCAGGGGTTTTACAAGTACTGAGAAGCAGTGGTCAGTGACCAGTTCTCAGCTCCTCTCCTTTCGTAGCCGTCATCCTGAGCGAGCGGCGACGAAGCCGTGCACTGCCTTCAACACCTTGCAAATTCCCCTTAACGCCTTCCTTCGTAGTGATATAGTCTATGTAGTATTGTTTGTAAAAAGATAAGCCCGTTGTTTCAGGGACTTTGCCAATAAGTCCTTTAGACCTAGGGACTCACAGGGATCTGGCTCACTAACCTGTTGATTTATCCAAGGGAGAATGGCGGGAGGGGTATACCGTCCCCTTAACGCCGAAGGCACTACCGAGAGACGACTATTCCGGCTATCCTCGCCCCATGGGCGTGCGCGTCGCGGTGCTGGCCAGCGGGAGTCGGGGGAATGCGGCGGTGGTAGCGAGCGCCGAGACCACCATCCTGGTGGACGCCGGCATCTCCTGCCGCGAAACTTTCAAGCGCCTGCGGGCCGCGGGCGAAGAGCCGGAGAAGCTGGATGCCATCCTGATCTCCCATGAGCACTCCGACCACGTGGCGGGCCTGGAGGTACTGGCGCGGAAACTCAAGGCGCCGGTGTTCATGACCGAGATGACGCGCTCGGCTTGGCGGCGCGAGCAGCGCGCCCGGGGAGGCGAGACCGAACTCGCGCGCTGGGAGCCGTTCCCGGCGGGCGCCACCTTCCACATCGGCGATATCGCGGTGACCGCGTTCACCACGCCCCACGACGCCGCCGATCCGGTGGGCTTTACGTTTCGTATAGAAGGTGTAAAGGTCGGGCTGGTGACCGATCTGGGGTATGTCCCATCCAGCGTCCGGCAGCATCTAAAGGGGTGCGACGTGCTGCTGATGGAGTCCAATCACGACCTGGAGATGCTGCGCACCGGGCCTTATCCCTGGAGCGTGAAGCAGCGGGTGATGAGCCGGGTGGGCCACCTTTCGAACGACGCCCTCGCGGAATTCTTCGCCGGCGACTATGATGGAAGCGCCGCATTCCTGGTGCTGGCGCATCTCTCGGAGCAGAACAACCACCCGGAAATCGCCCGCGGAGCGGCGGAACAAGCCTTGGGCCCTCGCCGTAACTTACTGTTAAACCGCGTGCTGCTGGCCAGGCAGGACGCGGGGATGGAGCCTATCCGGCTGTAGGTTTTGAATCGGGCTCAGGCCTCCGGGGCTAAAGCCCACGATTTCGGCAGGGAGTGGACGGCACAAGAAGTCGTGCCCCTCCGAAAAGGGGAGGACGAGATCCTCCGGAAGAAGAGCGTGGAAGTGGTCGTTGCTGTTCTATGAGTCAATGCATGGACCGAGTGGTCGGCGAGATTCTGGCAGGCTGGCGCTATGACATCTCCGGCCTGGCGGTGGAAATGCGCGGCGACTACGAGCAGCACCTGGCGGAATGCAGCCGCTGCCGCAAGCGCCAGAAGCTGCACCGCATCATCGACGTGGGGCTGATCGTGGTAGCCACGGTCTCGGCGGTGATGTTCCTGCTGGCCTTCGGGGCCATCCGCTATTTTTCGCCGCGGCACGCCCTCTACCTGGAGATCGCCGCGCTGGCGGGCTTCGCCTTCTCCAGTATCATGTGGGTGGCGGTAGCGGTGGCCACTCCGGCACCGCTGGTGATGGTGGACGCCGCGCGGCTAGGCGCGCGCCGCCTGCACCAGAGCCTGCCGGAAGAGATTCGCAGCCGGCTGCCGGAAGAGCTGGAGATGAAGCTGAAGGGGTAACGTTTTCATGCCGAGGAACCGAGGCATCCCTATACCCGGCAGCGCTTGTTAGGCATAGGGATTCCTTGTCCGCCGCGGCGGACTCGGAAAGACAAGAATATCGCGATGCGAACGCCGGTTCGATTCCGCATCACCGCAGTCTTCGCTGTGGCCATGGTCCTGCTGAGTGGGACGATGGCGACGGCCGCCGCATGCCAGGCGCTGTGTGCACGGGTGGCGCAGCCTTCCGCCGCGATGCATCACGGCGGCATGAACCATCAGCACGACACGGCTTCGGCAGACATGGCGAAGTGCGCGGCCATGTCCGCTGGGGAATGCACTGCGCAAATGGACGCGCGGCTCCAGCGCCGCAGCACTAGCCTGCCCGAGCCGCGCGCGGTGTCGGCTGCTCTCGCAGTTGCGGCCGCTCCACAGTTGACTTCTGCGGCGAATGCTTCACCCGTTGCCGTCGCCGCCAGTCCACCTGACCTCGAAGATTTCCCACGCGCTATTTTTCTGCGCATCTAGTCCCTTTTTTTCTTTTCCTGTTGTTCGAGCTGTGGACGGTGAGCGTCCGCGGTTCTGATTTTTCTTCAGTTTTCAGCGATCCAAGGAGCGTGGATATGAACAGCCGACGCAATTTCCTGCGGGCGGCGCTGGCGCTGGGCGCCGGAGCCGCCGCCTCATCCCAAGCACTGGCGCACGAAGAGCCGAGCGCGCGGCCGTGGCGCAGGCCACAGTCGCGGGGCGCTGCCGGTGTGCCGTTGCCGGTCGCGACCCCCGACGTGTCGCAGCTTCCCCATAGGCTCGAGAACGGCGTGAAGGTGTTCCAACTGGTCGCCGAGCCGGTGAAGCGCGAGATCTATCCCGGGAAAGTTGTGGATCTGTGGGGATACAACGGCAGCGTGCCCGGTCCCACCATCCAGGTGACCGAGGGCGATCGCGTACGCATCATTGTGGAGAACCGTTTGCCGGAGCCCACCTCCATGCACTGGCACGGCTTCGAGATCCCGGTGGAGATGGACGGCATGCCCGCCATCAGCCAGCCGCTCATCCTGCCCGGAGAGAAGTTCGTGTACGAGTTCACGCTGCACCAGGCGGGGACATTCTTCTACCACTCGCACATGAGCATGCAGGAAATGATGGGCATGATCGGGATGTTCATCATGCATCCGAAAGAAGCCTGGCGGCCGAGAGTGGACCGCGATTTCGGCTTCGTGCTGCAGGAGTTCGCCGTGCTGCCCAACGCGAGCGTCCCCAACTCGCTTTCCATGGAGTTCAACTGGCTGACCATGAACGGCAAGGCGGCGCCGGCGACCACGCCCATCCTGGTGAAGCGCGGAGAGCGCGTGCGGTTGCGCTTCGTCAACATGGGCATGGACCACCATCCGGTGCACGTGCACGGGCACACGTTCGTGGTGACGGGTTCGGAAGCGGGCCGCCAGCCGGAATCGCTCTGGGGCCCGAAGAACACGACCCTGGTGGGCGTAGCGGAAGCTACGGACGTGGAGTTTGTCGCGGATAATCCCGGCGACTGGATGGTGCACTGCCATCTGCCGCACCACATGATGAACCAGATGGCTTCCATGACGGGTCCGCTGTGGACGTTCAACGGCATGGCCGCGGGCCTGGACATGAAAGACGGCATGGGCATGCTGCGCCAGGGTCACGCTACGGCCGAGGGCTTCGGCCCCAGCCTGGGACGCGGCATGGGTGTGGGCTCGGAGCACGAGCGCGCCACCACCGATCTTCCACTGCAAGCCGCACACGCGCATCACGGCGGCGGTTTGTGGAAGGTGGCGCCGGGAGCGAATCGCGTCCCCGGTTTTCCGCAAGATCATTTTCCGGTGCTCGACGAACTGGTGGCCAAGCCCGAGACCTACGGGCTGGCCAAAGGATGGTCCGGCGCGATGATGGGCATGATGACGCTGCTGCGCGTGCTTGAGCCGGAGATGTACGACAAGATCCATGCCCTCCGGCAGGAACCCGCGCGGGAGGAACACAAGCACGGATGAGCCGGCGTTTCTACCTCAGGGCTAAAGCCCTGGGTTTTTCCGCCGAAACGTTACGGCGCGGCTGAAGCCGCGCCCTTTCAAGAAACTGGCTGTGGTGTACGACGGAGAGAGTGGAGCCATGAGAGCGAAATCGTTGATTGGAGTCCTGATCCTGCTGCTGCTGGTCGTGCCTGTCGGTGGTTGGGCGCAGGAAACTACCGCGCCCGCGCAGCATGAGCAGCATCCGCAGAGTGCCCCGAAGGATCCGCGGGCGGCGGAGGCGGAAGAAACCGGACCGGCGCTGATGCTGGAAGAACTGGAGCGCATGGCGCTGGCCGGGAACCCGACGCTGCGACAAGCCAGCGCAGAAGTGCGCGTAGCCGCAGGACGGGCGAAACAGGCCGGCCTGTATCCCAACCCGACCGTGGGCTACCTCGGTGAAGAGATCCGCGGCGGGCGCTCGCGCGGTGGCCAGCAGGGATTCTTCATCGAGCAGCCCATCGTGCTGGGCGGCAAGCTGAAGCGGAACCGCCAGGTCTTCGAGCAGGAGCGCGTGCAGGCGGAGGCGGAGTCGGATGAGCAGCGTCTGCGAGTGATGAACGCCGTGCGCATGCTCTACTTCCACTCCCTGGCAGCACAGGAGGCCGTGACGGTGCGGCGGAAACTGGCGCGGCTGGCGGCCGAGGCGGTCGAGGTCTCGCAGCAGCTGTACAACGTGGGTCAGGCCGACCAGCCGGACGTCCTGCAGGCGGAGATCGAGGCGCAGCGCGCCGAACTGATGCTGATCGAAACCGAGAACCGTCGCCAGCATGCGTGGACGGCGCTGGCGGCGGTGGTGGGCAATCCCCAGCTTCCGCTCACGCGACTGGCCGGGCGGCTGGAGGAAAACCTGCCGGAGATCGCGCCCGAGCAATACATCGAAGACCTGGTGCGCAACAGCCCGGCGGTGCGCATCGCAGAGGCGGGAGTGAAGCGTGCGGAGTTGGCCGTCGGCCGCGCGCGAAGCGAGGCGGTGCCGGACCTGGTCCTGCGCGGCGGGCTGCAGCAAAATCGCGAGTTGCTCGAGGCTACGGGACGTCCGGTCGGACTGCAGGGCTTCGCGGAGATCGGCGTGCAGTTGAAGCTGTTCGACCGCAACCAGGGCGGGGTGGAATCGGCGCGCGCGGAACTGGAACGGGCGCAGGCGGAAGCGCGCCGCGTGGAACTGGTGCTGCGCGAGCGCTCGGCCGGACTGTTGCGGAGCTATCGTGATGCCAGCGCGATGGTGGAGCGCTATCGCGCGCAGATGATCCCGCGGGCGCAACGAGCGTACGAGCTGTACCTGGCCAAGTATCAGGAGGTGGCGGCAGCGTATCCGCAGGTGCTGATCTCGCAACGCACGCTGTTCCAGTTGCAGACCGACTATATCGAGGCGCTGGAGGCGCTGCAGACCAGCTCGATCGCGCTGCGCGGGTACCTGCTGACGGACGGCCTGGAGGCTCCAGCGCGCGCGGGTGAAATGGACCAGCCGGTGCGCGAGATCAACGTGCCCATGGCGCGGCCGATGGAGAAATAGCAGTCAGCAATCAGGAAAGATCTTCGGAACGGGGGAGAAGAATGCAAACGGTGCTGGCAATCGCTGTGCTGAGCTTCAGTGTCCTGGGGTGGGCAGGGGAAACGACCGAGGCGGAAGTGCGCGCGGCCATCGAGCAGTTCGAGCGCGGGCTGGCCGAGCGCGACTTGGCGCAGATCGAGCCGCTGATGGCGGAAGACATGGTCGCGTTCGAGAACGGCCACCGGAACGATAGCTGGGCGGACTTCCGCGACCACCACCTGGTGCCGGAGATGAAGGAACCGGCGCCGCCGATGAAAAGCGAATTGGTGCGCCTGGTGACGACGCCTCAGATGGGTTGGGGTTACACCAAGACCAGCATGACGTTGACGCGGAAATCGGGCGAAAAGGTCGAGGCCACGCTGTGGTCGGTGTATGTGCTGGAAAAACGCGAGGGCAGGTGGAAGATCGTGATGCTGGACTGGAGCTTCTACGTGCCGCGGAAATAGCAGCGGTAGCGAACTGGAAGCCACGGAGGCTCAAGGCCTTCAGTCGGTGATCAGGCCGCCGATGAGGTCGGTGAGACGAGAGACGCGGTGCTCCATGCACCAGCGCTCGAGCGCGTTGACGATGTTCTCCGTCGCGCAGGGGTCCCAGTAATTGGCCGTGCCTACCTGGACGGCGGCGGCGCCCGCGAGCATGAATTCGACCACGTCGGCGGCGGTGGTAATGCCGCCGATGCCGATCACGGGAATATCCACCGCGTGCGCGGCTTCATAGACCATGCGCAGCGCGATGGGCTTGATGGCGGGGCCGGAGAGGCCCGCGGTGATGTTGGAGATGCGCGGGCGGCGGGTTTCGGGGTCAATGGCCATGGCCACAAAGGTATTGACGAGAGAAAGGGCGTCGGCGCCGGCGTTCTCCGCGGCGCGCGCCATCTGCGCGATGCTGGTGACGTTCGGCGAGAGTTTGACGATCAGCGGCTTGGTGGCCGCGCCCTTCGCCGACGCCACCACTTCTTCCAGCAGCACCGGATCGCTGCCGAAGAAGATGCCGCCATGCTTGGTATTGGGACAAGAGACGTTCAACTCATACGCGGCGATGCCTTCCCCTTCATTCAGGATGTGAATGGTGGCTTCGTAGTCCTCCACGGTGAAGCCGAAGACGTTGGCGATGACAACGATGTCCGCCTTCTTGCGCAGCAGCGGGAGCTTTTCTTCCACGAAGGCGCGCGCGCCGATGTTCTGCAATCCAATGGAGTTGAGCATGCCGGCGGCGCTCTCGAAGATGCGGGGCGGCGGATTGCCCGCCATGGGCTCGCGTGAGAGTCCCTTCACCACAAAGCCACCCAGCTTGGGCAGCGCGACGATGTCCTCGAACTCCAGGCCGTAGCCGAAGGTGCCGCTGGCGGCGATGACTGGGTTCTTGAAGCGGATGCCGCAGAAGGTAACGCTCAGGTCGGGCGGCTGGGGCGGGCCGGCGAAGGGTGCGGCGCTCACGGCTTGCCTCCGGCTGCCAGGGCTTCGGTCAGCACGCGCCCCACGCTGTGAGAGGGCGGCGTGATGCCCAGGAGGGAAGCCAGCGTCGGCGCTAGGTCCACCGGTTCGACCGCCTGCCGGTAGATGCCGGGGCGAAACGGAAGGCCATAGAGCAACAAGGGAACGTGCGTGTCGTACGACCAGGGCGAGCCATGGTGGGTGCCACGCTCGATGCCGACCGAGAGGAGTTCCGGCACTCCGATCACGTACCAGCCTCCATAAGGGGAGAAGCTGTGGGCGTACCGCCGGCCGAGCGCGGTGGGCGGCAGCGCGCCGCTCTTGCTCTGATGGCGGGTGAAAAACCCGGACCAGCCGGCCGCCTTCCCAAGGGCTTCGCCGGCCGCCTGTTCGGCATCCGCTTCGTTGAGATTCACAGCGGCAAAGGCGTTCTGCGAGAGGTAGGCCACAGGCCAGTCGATGGCGGCGATGAAGTCGGCCCCGGCGTTGAAGCGGGCGGCAAGCTCGGCATTGGCCTGCTTGCGAACGGCGCTGATATCCACGTTGCGGCCCGGCAGACGCAGACTGGTGGCAGTGGCGGGCAGCGGAGCCGTCCCGTGGTCCGAGGTGAAGGCCAGCCAGACGTTGGCGAGACCGATCTGGCGGGCGAGGAAGGCGAAAAACTCGGCGAGCTGGCGGTCGATGGCGAGGATCATGGCGGCCATTTCCGGCGAATCCGGGCCCACGTCATGGCCCAGATAGTCGCTCGCGGAGAGGGAAAGAATCAACAGGTCGGTTGCGGACCCGGAGCCCAGCTTCTGCTCCTGAATGAGTTGGCGTGCGAATTCGAGCTGGTACTCGGTGGCGAACGGGGTTTCGCCGAGGGAGTCCTTGAACTTGCCGGACGCGGAGGCGGGCCGAAGAACGTTGCCGGCGGCATCCTTCCACTCGAGGCTGCGATATTTCTCCAGCCGGCCTCCGGCGTTGAAGGCCTTCACCCAGTCCGGCAGATCCTTCATGTAGTAGGACGAAGTGACGAAGACACCGGTCGAATCGTCCGCCCAGTAGGCGGCATCAGCCGCGTGCCCGGCGGGCAGGATGGCGGCACGGCGCTTGAGAGATACGGCGAAGACGCGCGACTTGCCGCCGGTAGCAAGCTTCAATTCGTCGCCGAGCGTGGAGGCCAGCACGCGCCAGGGGGATCCGCCTGCCCGAGTACCCAGGCCGGTGGTGGCGTCATCCTGTTCCGCGGCGACGGTGCGCTTCTTTTCCGGATCCCAAAAGAAATTGCCGATGATCCCGTGCCCGTCGGCATATGCGCCCGTAAGCAGGGTAGTGAAGCTGGGGGCAGTGAGGGTGACGGCGTGGTCGTAATGACAGTCGGCGAATACGGCGCCGCGCTCGAGAAAAGTATTGAAGCCGCCGGAACCGAAACCCGCGCGATGACGGTCGAGGAAGTCGGCGCGAAACTCGTCTGCGATGATGATGACGATGAGCTTCGGCCGAGCGTCGTAGGCGGAAGCGAAGCCGAAGGAAGCAAAACACAGCAACGAAAGCAGCGCGGCCGCACGCAGAAAGCAGATTCTCATTCCCTTCTAGTGTACGACAGCAGGTGCGTGCGTCAGTCAGCCGCGGGCGCGCCTTTTTGCTCCGCGAGGCGCACCTTGGCCTGGCGCGCCGTCTCGCGCAGCAACGGATCGGGATGGTTCAAGCAGCTCTCCAGTTGCTTCCGAAGCGAAGTGAGGCCGAGCGTGCCGATGGCATAGACGCCGCAGGCCTTGAGCCAGGGATCGTCGCTGGAAACCAGCTCAGCAACGGCGGCTTCGCGGCTCTCGACGCCAGTGTGGCAAAGGCTGGCGCCCAGACGGGCGCGCTCGGAGACGGAGACCTCGCTGTCGAGCAGGGGCACCAGGGTGTTGCGCAGAGCGGGCTTGAGCACGTTGTCCAGGAACTCGAGCGCATTGTCGTGCACCACGGCGTTGGTGGACTGCAGGCCGACATAGGCGCTGTGAAAGTCGTAGCCAGGATGGAGCAAGGTCAGCAGCCGGAACATGCGCTCCACCTCCTGCTGCATGGATTCATTCATGGCGCTGGAAACGGCGCTGTGGGAATCCAGGCTTCCGCCCAGCGTGTTGAGGATCTGGTAGGAACGGTAGTGGCCCATGATTTCGGCGGCCAGGATGCTCTCCAACATGAGCGTGTCGAGTTCCAGGCCGGGATGAGCTTCGCGCAGCTTGTTGAGCGAGCTGAGGATGAGGAAGCGCAGGTTGGTCTCGCTTTCCAACAAGTTTTCCATCAAGGCGCGGCCGGCGGCAGGAGTGCCGATACGCACCAGGGCCTGGGCGACGGAGGCGCGCAGTTCGGTGCTCTGGGCGGGATCGCCAAGGTAGTCGCGCAGCGTGCCCACGATGGAGTCGCCGAACATGGAGAGGGCCAAGGCAGCGTCGGCAGCCAAGGCAGGATCCGCCAGCCGCTCGATGGCCGCCGTCAGTAGGTGTCGACGATGCTGGCGCCCGATAGCGCGTAAGGCGTGGCGTTGCACTTCCAGGTCAGGATCCGCCAGGAGCCGTTCCACGTGCGCGTCGAACGGCCCGGGGACGGTCGCCAGCAGACGGGCCGCTTCTCGTCGCGAGCGCGGGCCGTCCGGGCTTTCGTCCTCGATCATGGCGTCGAGGATACGGGTGACGGTCTCCAGATTCTGGGTGTCGCCGGGGCGGGACAGGAATGCGGCCATGGCCGAGCGGATGGAAAAGTCCGGGAAGTCGCCCAATTCTTCGATCTTGTGCAGTGGGTCCACGTGGGCGTGGTGGGCCAGGTACAGCAGGGCTTCGGTGCGGACCTCGAGGTCGGAGTCGCGCAGCAAGGGTTCGACCTCGGGAAGGAGCAGCCGGTCGCCGGCTTCCGTCTGCAGAGCCAGGGCCTTGCGCCGTACTTCGGGCGCGGGATGGTAGAGCAGTCCGCGCACTGCAGGATGCACGCGGCGGCGACTTTCGGTCTCGAACAGGCTCAGCGCGTAGAGGATCTCTTTGGGATCGGTAGAAACGAGGCGGTCGGAGAAGATCTCAATCGTGGAGCGATCCAGCACAGGTGTGTCGACGCGCTCGACGTCCAGTCGGTGCCGGCGGATGCTGTCGCGCAGGGTGTGGACGTACTGGCGACGCGCGAAGTAGGCCGCGGCCAGCCATCCGCCGATGAAGATCAGATTCACCCAGCCGACGTCGCGGGCACTAAAGCGCAGCCGGTCGGCAAACAGCACCAGGGTGAGCGCCGCCAGCCCATCGCCAAGCCGCCAGATGAACGTATCGATAAACGACTTAACACGCAGCTTGAAGCCTGTGGCGAGCGGCAGGTAGAGGAGCTCGATGGAGGACTTATCGATGGAGTAGCGCAAGACCTGGTCGCTGCCCTTGAGGAGCACGGCGGCCAACAGCGTTCCTCCCGCCAGCACGCCGATGGTGCCGCCGAGCAGAGCGACCGGCACCACGTACAGGGTGAGTCCCAGACCGAAGCGGCGCAGGACGCGCGAGGTCAGCAGCATCTGCGTCGCAAGGCCGAGAATGCCCACCAGGAAACTGAAATCGCTGAAGAAGAGCGCCAGAGCGTCCTTTTCGGGGATGAACTGCCGGGCGATGGCCTTGAACTGCCAACCCGCGAAGGTGGTAACGAACGAAGACATGCAGATGACAGAGGCGATGGCGAGCAGGTAAGGGGAAGACGCGATCTGGCGCAGGCTGTCGACAATGGTGGGCTGTTCAGCTTCGTGGACCCCGGACTCCAACGGATTGAGCTGTCTTTGCCGCCAGATGAGCACGACCAGGCAGGCACAGATGGCCAGGCACACGGCCATGCCCATGAGGAGGCCTTCCGTGCCATAGGCCTTTACCGTAACTCGTGAAGCAAAGCCACCGAAGATTGCGCCGGAAATGGCCCCAGCGCCGACCAGGCCGAAGATGCGCTTGGCTTCCCGCGTGGTGAGCACGAAGTTGGCAAGCTTCCATACCTGCATGGTCGACAGCACACCAAAGATGCCTACCCAGATGTAGAAGACTGGAAACAGCCAGGGCTGCTGGTGGAAATGCGCTAAATACCAGAACAGCACACAGGTGGCAGAGTAGAGGAGCAGGCAACCGACGAGCAGGTTGCGGAGGGAGATGCGGCGAGCCACGAACAAGTAGGCGGCCACCACGAGGCCGACCAGGAAAGCGCTGGCCAGGTCGGCCCAGGGAAGCTTGACGGCGTCGAAGCGGTCGAGGAAGAGAGCGTCCCGAGCCACCTTGCCGATCGTGTAAGACGCAAGAATCAGAAACAAGTAAAGGAAGAGAAGAATGCCGCGTCCGAAGTCCCCCGGTCGCAGATTCAGAGCGCGTTCGAGATAGCCCGTCATCTGCGAAAAGCAGTCTCAGCGCTGGGCATCGATGGGCTCCAGATTGAACAGCACCATGGTCTCGCCGCGCTCGCGGATGAGCTGGTCGAAATGTTCCACGATCTTGCGGCGACGCACGAACAGGGCGTCGATTTCCGCTTTGCGCAAATACTTCTTCATCTTCTCGCGGACCAGGTTTTCATCCAGGGTGCGCAAGCGCTCGAGAAAGCCGCGGTCGCACTGGATGAGAAGGTCAGGCGTACGCAAGTCTTCCTGGCGGCGGAAGGCGCGGGTGTGATCGATGAGCCACAGCCGCCAGTGCTTGTCGATGAGCATGTTTCCCTGGTTGCGGTCGGTGTTGTAAACAAGGTTGTCGAAGACCCGCATCACGTGGAGTTGCTTGCTCCAGCGGACGCGGTCGGGCGGTTCGATGCCCTTCTTCTGCATGTCGGTATACTGCGTGACGCCTTCGAGCCAGATCTGCACGGAGCCATCGGTAGCGCCGTAGCCGCGCTTGACGGCAGGTGGCACCCAGGGCAGGCCGACCAGCAGGCTGAACTCATAGGCGGCAGGTTCAAAGGTGGCTTCGTCACGGAAAAACATCTCAGAGGTGCCGCCGGACATACTGGCTTGAATCTTGTCTTCGCTGACGTTGCGATAGATGGCGTTGGCTGTGATGCCGTCCTTCACCAGCTTCCACTTTTTAGGGTTGGTGATGCCGGTGCCGATGTCCTTGATGCCGCGCACCTTCGCCGTGCGCAGGAACACCAGCAACTCGGCGTCGGTTTTGAAGGGGAGCGGCTGGCCGTCGGGGCCGATCCATTGGTGGGGGAGCGGAGCGGCGGCCGCTTCCGGCGCAGAAGGTTCCGATTGAGGCTGTTGGTATTCCGCGAGGGAGCTGCCGCCCGGCGCCGCTGCGGACTGGGGCGCAAGTGGGGCCACGGGACCATCGAGCAGCACGATGCGCTGGTCGTGGTACACGGCGGTGAACTTCGGGGAGCTGATCTCCAGCGCGGACGCGCGGCCCTCGGGTATGTAGCCCTTGAGCATCGCGGTGTCGATGAGAAAAACGCGGCCCCCGAAGCGAACCCGTACTCGGCCGTCGGCCTGGGGCGTATGGCCCACCACAAGGTTGCGGGCACCGAGCGACGCCAACAAGGCCGCGACCTTGGGCGTACCTTCTTCCTCGGTCCATTGCGCGTAACCGCGGAACCAGAGCGGGCCATCGGGGTGGACGCTGTACCAGCCGCTGTAGCCGAGGAAGTCCTCCAGCGTCTTGCGGCGGTGCTGGTCGGCTTCGGAGGGCTTCCATTCTTTGCCTTCCGCCTGCGCCGCGGCGGTGCGCGCGGCGGCCTCGGCCTTCAGCCGGTCCAGTTCGGCCCGCGCAGCGTCGGTGGCTTCCTGGAGGGTGAAGAAAGGAAGCGCAATGTTCTCCTGCGCGAGCCAGGCGCGAAAGACGTCCATGGCCCGAAGCTCTTCGCGGATGCGCTTGTTGATGTAATCGGGACGAACGTCGGGCAGCGCGGGATTGATGCCGCCGTGCAGGAACACTACGTCGTCCACCTGGGCCACGGCGTCCTTCTCCCGCAGCCAGCGGCCGTAACGGCCGTCCGGAGCGAAGGCTTCGCGCTGCTCGAGGAAGCCGGGCGGGTGAGCGTCCATCCATTGCTTTTCGATCTCCGCGTCCGTAAGCGGAGCGGCGGCCGGCTGCGCGTGATCCTTGCGCCAGTCCAGGTACTGCTCGAAGGCCTTGCGGCGGCGCTTCTCGGAATCCGGGCCGGCGAAGGAGGCGAAGCTGCGCACGTAACGCAGGTCGCCGGTCATGTTCATCACTTCGTGGTTCCCCAGCAGGACCAGGACGCGGCCCTTCTTGCGCGGCGCTTCTTTTTCCAGCGCCATCATCAGGTCGAGCACCTCGCGGTCGGC
>DATIGQ010000168.1 GCA_035454605.1 Terriglobales bacterium | reverse complement strand
AGGACGCCGCGCCATCGTCCGCGGCAAGACTCCGCTTTCCAGCGCCGCCGTGCTCGCCTCCGACCTGCGCGCTTCCGCGTCCCTGGTGCTGGCCGGCCTGGTCGCCGAAGGGGAAACCATCATCGACCGCGTCTATCACATTGATCGCGGCTATGAACGCATTGAGGAGAAATTGCGCGGTGTCGGCGCCCAGATGAAGCGCATCGGCGAGATGCTCCCCCGCCGCTCTCCCGCCCCCGTCGCCCCGGTGGAGAGCTGAAGATATCTCCTTTTGTGTTTCCTTCGTGTCCTTTGTGGTTGGCTCTTGCGGTCGCCTCACCCCTTCTGCAAGAACATCTTCACTCCCACCGCCACCAGCACCACGGCAAACGTCTTCCGCAACACCGCCTCAGAGACCTGCTGTGCCAGCGCTCCGCCGAAATAGCCGCCGATGAAAAACCCTAGCGCCACCACCAGTCCGACCTTCACGTCGGCATTCCCGGCGCGGTAGTACTCCCACAATGCCAGCCCGCCCACCGGAAGCAGCAGTGCCGCCAGCGACGTCCCCTGCGCCCTGTGCTGGGACATATGAAAGAAATAGACCAGGACAGGCACCAGCAGCACTCCCCCGCCGATCCCCACCATCCCGGACGCCACTCCGATCAGCAATCCAGCCAGCAACGCAAGCCACAGCATGGCGCAACCTCCTCGTTCATCCTGTTTTTCAAACGACTCCACTCTGCAGCCGGTCTTCGTCCTCGCGCGCCCGCAGCACCGCTCCCACCGCCAGGATCACCACCAGCGAGGCTGCGAGCATGGTCGGAGGAATCGGCTCCTTAAGCAGCGCGGCGCCCTCCACGATGGCCACGATGGGGATCACCATACTCATGGTCGAGATCTGGTACGGCTGCGTGCGTTTCAGCAGCCAATAGTACAGGGCGAACGCTACCGCCGAGCCGCCCACCGCCAGGAACAGCAGCGCCCCCACCGCCTTGGGCGTCCACTGCGAAGCCTGCCGTTCCAGCGGCAGGCTCAGCGCCAGCAGCACCGCCGCGCCTCCCAGCAACTGCCATCCCGTGGCTACCGCAGGATCGATGTCGTGCAGTTCCCTTTTTGCGAAGTGGATCGACCACGCCGTCGCCGCTACCGCCCCCAGCACTGCCACCCCGCCCAGCACCGACCGGCTCGAAACCGAGAGCGTGCTCTGAAACAGCACCGCGATTCCCCCTGTCGCCACCAGCATGGCCAAAAGCGCCGAGCGCGGCACGCGATGACGTGACATCAGCGGCGTCAGCAGCGCCACCACCAGCGGCAGGCTGGTGTACAGCACCGCCGCCATGGACGACGTAATGTGCTGCTCCGCCCAGAACAGCAAGCCGTAGGGCAACGCCATCATGCTGACGGAGAGGACGCGGACCGCCCGCCACTCTCGCGCGCTCCGCAACCCGATCGACCGGCGCAGCGCCACGCCGCCTAGCAGCAAGGCTGCCCCCACCAGGAAACGCACCCCTGCGGCCCGCAACGGAGGGACGTCCTGCACCACCACCCGGATGGCCATCCAGGTTGTGCCCCAGATAGCGCAAAGGGCCACGTACGCGGCCCACTCCCCGAGCCCGAATCGTCGCTCCTCCGTCAGCTTCTGCGGCGTGCCGATTTCTGTCATCCCGAGTAAGCCCGCTCGCGAAGCGACGCGGCGCCGCGAGAGGCTCCTATACCCTACACTGCCACCAGATCTTGTGCCTTTCGCAAACAACAAGGCCGTGGCTCAGAGCCACGGCCTTCCAGTGCTGTCCCGATTCAGTGATTCACTGACTCAACGATGCAATCTATCTCGGTCCTCGTCCGCCGCCTCCACCGCCGCCACCCGGCCCTCCCCGCCGTCCTCTCCGCCTGCGACGATTGCGGTCGCGGTCACCGCCGTGGCCGCCGAATCCGCCACCCTGCCCGCCATGCGCCCGTGCCGCGTCCACGCGGTTGAAGTTGGGTTCGCCCTGGTCTTCCTCGGGTATTTCCGCCGCGACCTCCGGGTTGCTTCCCGCCAGCTTCGCGCGCTGCTCCCTCAGGATGGCTTTGCGCGAAAGCCGTATGCGGTTCCCTTCGACGGAGAGCACTTTCACCAGGATCTGGTCGCCCTCATGCAGTTCATCGCGCACGTTGGCGATGCGGTGTTCCGCCACTTCGCTGATGTGCAGCAGCCCTTCCGTTCCCGGGAAGATCTCCACGAACGCCCCGAACTCGGCCAGCCGCGTCACTTTGCCCAGGTAGGTCTTGCCCACCTCGGCCGTGGCGGTGATGTCTCCGATCATCTGCAGCGCCTTCGCCAGCGCCGCTTCATCGTTCGAGGCCACGTTCACCCGCCCCGAATCTTCCACGTCGATCTTGACCCCGGTCTGCTCGATGATGCCGCGGATCACCTTCCCGCCCGGCCCGATCAGGTCGCGGATCTTGTCCGTGGGGATCTGCAGTGTGTGGATGCGCGGCGCATAGGGCGACATCGCCGAACGCGGGGCCGCGATCGCTTCCTCCATCTTTTCCAGGATGTGCATGCGTGCTCGCCGTGCCTGCTCCATCGCTTCCCGCATGATCTGGCTGGTGATGCCGCTGACCTTGATGTCCATCTGCAGCGCCGTGATGCCGTCCTTCGTCCCTGCCACCTTGAAGTCCATGTCGCCGTAGTGATCTTCGGCTCCGGCGATGTCGGTCAGAATGGCGTACTTGTCCTCTTCCTTCACCAAGCCCATGGCGATGCCCGCCACCGCCGCCTTCAGCGGCACTCCCGCATCCATCATCGAGAGGCTCGCACCGCACACCGAGGCCATCGACGACGAGCCGTTCGACTCCAGGATGTCCGAAACCACGCGCATGGTGTACGGCCAGCTCTCTTCCGGCGGCAGGACTGAGGTAATCGCCCGCTCCGCCAGCGCGCCGTGCCCGATTTCGCGCCGGCCCGCGCCCCGCATGAACGCTACCTCGCCCACCGAGAACGGCGGGAAGTTGTAGTGCAGCATGAAGCGCTTCTTGGCCTCGCCCTGGAAGCCTTCCGTGCGCTGCATGTCTTCCGCGGTGCCCAGCGTCGTGGTCACCAGGGCCTGGGTCTCGCCGCGCGTGAACACCGTCGAGCCGTGGGTACGAGGCAGCACGCCCACCTCGACCGTGATGTTGCGCACCTCGTCGAACGCCCGCGAATCCGGACGCCGCCGTGCGGCCGTCACCTGCTCCCGGAACATGTCCTCGCGCAGCATCTCGTAGTACCGCGAGAGCTTCTTCCGCCCGTCCTCGTCTTCTTCCGGGACGGCTTCTTTCAGCTGCTTCTTCAGCGCCTTGATGCGGCTATAGCTCTCCGCCTTGGGATATTTCTTGGTGTCGCTCAAGTCGGCCAGTTGCCCGCCGATGCGCTGCTTCAGCTCGTTGTAGTAGGCCTCATCGAATTCCACCGCCGGCACTTCCCGCTTCGGCCTCCCCACTTGCGCCGCCAGACCTGAGATGGCCGCGCAGATCTTCTTGATTTCCGCGTGCCCGAACTCGATCGCCTCCAGCACCGTGTCTTCCTTCACTTCCTTGGCGCCCGACTCCACCATCACGATGCCCTCGGCCGTGCCCACCACCATGATGTTCAGCAGGCTCTCCTTCATCTCCTCGTAGGTTGGGTTGATGATGAAGGTGCCGTTCAGCAGTCCCACCCGCACCGCCCCGATCGGGCCATGGAACGGTACGTCCGATACCGCCAGCGCGCACGACGCCCCGTTGATGGCCGCCACGTCCGGGTCGTTCTCCGTGTCCGCCGAAAGCACCAGCGCGATCACCTGCGTCTCGCAGCGGAAGCCCTCCGGGAACAGCGGCCGGATCGGCCGGTCGATCTGTCGGCAGGTCAGCGTTTCCTTCTCGCTCATTCGCCCTTCGCGCTTGATGAACCCGCCCGGAAAGCGTCCGCCCGCGTATGTGTATTCGCGGTAGTCCACCGTCAACGGGAAAAAGTCGATGCCTTCCCGCGGCTCCGCATTGGCGCAGGCCGTTGCCAGCACCACGTTGTCGGCGGCGCGCACCACGCACGAGCCGTGCGCTTGCTTTGCCAGGTGGCCGGTCTCAAAGCGCAGGCTTTTCCCGCCCGCCAGTTCTACGACGATCTCTTGTTTCATTACTTTCTCCTTGATTCGGATACCGATGAGTCGCCAAACGCGATGCGCAGGTGGGCGCGAACCGTTGCCGACTGGCTACCACCCGAACTCGCACCCCGACGTACACCCGTGCCCGGCCGCGTGCAGGCTCGCCCTCGCGGGCTTCCTACTTGCGGATTCCGAGCTTCTGGATGACGTCTTTGTACCGATCGGGGTCGTAGCTCTTCAGGTAGTCCAGCAACCGGCGGCGCTTGCTCACCATGATCAGAAGACCCCGCCGGGAGGCGTGGTCGTTCTTATGCGTCTTGAAGTGCTCGGTCAGCTCTCCGATCCGCTCGCTCAGAACCGCGATCTGGACTTCCGGGCTTCCCGTGTCCGTCGCATGCAGGCGGTGCCGCTGGATGACGTCTGTCTTGCGCTCTCTCGCCAACACTAGGCTTGGTGTGCTCCTCAGTTTTGTCCGTTTTTCTCGACACTCCTAGAGTACACGCGATTCCCCAGCCTGTAAACCTTGCCCCAACCTTGTCATCCCGAGCGCAGCGCGACCGAGGCGGAGCCCGCTTGCGGCTGCAGCCGCAAGGAGCGCGCAGTCGAGGAACCTCGGTTTTGTTTGTGATCCCTAGGGCTAGGTACGCGCGGGAAGGAGTCTACGCCGCCTTCCCGTTGCCGTTCTTTCCAGGCAGGATGGGCAGCCGCTCCACCGTTCCGATCACGCAGGGCAGGTGGCCGTTCAGCTTGTGTTGGCGGAAGCGCTCTTCGCGGCACATCGAATCGATCAGGTGTTTCTGGTGGGAACCCAGGACTTGCTGCGGCAGTACATGGAAGTTACGGAACATCCACAGCAGCTGCACGCGCTCCACCACCGACGGGCGCACGTACCGCGGCCCGCGGTCGGTGGCGACCTCCAGCACTCCGTGGCGGAGTTTTTCCAGAAGCATGTCTGGCGCTGCCTGGGTTTGTTTTGTTCGGGGCGAACGGGCCGCAGCATACTCCTGCCCCATTTGTAATGCAACAAGAATTCGTATGTTAAGGGTAAGTAGTACCTAGGTTATTAACTCATCGTTTACTACGCCGGAGAGGACTTCAGCGTGGCCTGCCGGGGATTCTCCCCATGACCAGATGACCAGATGACCAGATGACCACATCACCACATCCCTCAAGTGATTCAATCGCTTTTCTTCACCCTCACCACCACGATCTTCGAGAATCCCTCCTCGAAGCTGGGCGCCTTCAGCTTGGCGGCCATGCGCCGCATGATGTCTTCCGGCACCACCCGCTCCCGGCGCTTGTTGCGCTCCAGGCAAACGTCCAGCGGTACGTCGAAGAACACCGCCTGCACCTCGTAGCCGAAGCCCTTGGCCATCTTGATCCACTGCCTGCGCTCCCCCGGCGAGAGGTTGGTGGCGTCCACGTAGTTCCACGGCATTTTGGCGATCAGGCGCGCCCGCAGCAGCGACCGCAGCGTGGAGAACACCAGGCTCTGGTAGCGCTGCTCGGTGATGTCGTCGAACAGGATGTTCCGCAGCAAATCGCTCGAAAGCGGCGTCACCCCGCGCCGCTTGTACCACGTGGTCTTGCCCGAACCCGGCAGCCCGATGGTTAGCACCACCACCCCCTTGGGCGCCTTCGGGCTCTTTGCCGCAGGAGGATGCAGCGTGGCTTCGGAAGCCTTCGCCGGCGGCATGGTTGGCGATTCCGGCTGCGTCTCCATCACCAGCCGCGGCTCTTCCCTGCGCGGCGCCGCCGCGTGCTGCCGGGGCGTCTCTCTCGCCGGCTGTCGCGGCGTCTCCCTCGCGGGTTGTGCTTCCCGTGGTTGCGGGGTCGCCGCCTCCGCCCCCCGTAGCATGGCCTCCGGATACGACGGTCGCAGCGGCTCCGCCCCGCTGGGCAGGGGCTGCCCGATCCGCCCCGTCGCTTCCACTTCGCTTACGTTCTTCTTCTTGCGGCGCTTCAACCGCTCCCGCATCCACTTCCGCATGCGTTCCTTTGCTTGCCTGAGGATATTTCGCCCGCTGCCTTTCGGTGGCTCCCACTTACGCTTGCTGCCGCTTGTAACACAATCCCCGCACTACGGGCAATTCTTCCTCGGCCCCGCGGGATCCCATCCGGAGTCATTGGGCTCGTTCAGGATACCCTGAGCCAACCCTTTGAAGGCTGAACGCGACCCGCCACAACCGCATCCAAGTCTGAGGAGGTTCGCATCTCGCGGAGATACCGAGTACCGCTGGTTGCGCCACCTGGAGCTTCGATGGAGCGTCGAAGATGCCGAACAAAACACCGACCCTACAACTCCCCCTGAAGCACGCCAAGCTCTCTCCAGCCCATCTTCTGTATCCCCACTGGAAGTCGTTGAGCCTGGCGCTGCTCGCCGTGATGGGTGAGGCAGCGGCCAATCTTCTGGAACCCTGGCCGCTGAAGATCGTCATCGATTATGTGTTCGAGTCCCGATCCCTGCCGGATTGGATGAACGCTCTGCTGCACCCCGCCGCCGGCGGAGAAAAGTATGCCGTCCTCAATTTCGCCGTGTTGGCGGTGGCGCTGATCGCGCTCCTGGGCGCTGTCAGTTCCTTCGCCGAAAAATATCTGACCACCAGCGTCGGCCAGTGGGTCATGCACGACCTGCGCAGCACGCTCTACGCGCACATCCATCGCCTGTCGCTGGCCGAGCACGACCAGAAAAGGACCGGCGACCTCATCACCCGCGTCACCAGCGATATTGACGCCATTCAGGGTTTCATCACCAGCGGGCTGCTCGGCATGGTCGTGAACGTCTTCACCCTGGCTGGGATGGTCGTGGTGATGTTCTATCTCAATTGGCGGTTTACGTTGATTGCCCTGTCCGTCGCTCCTGTCCTCTTCCTGGTGGTGTATTTCTTTACCATCCGCATCAAGAAAGCGTCGCGCGCCGTGCGCAAGAAGGAGAGCGAACTGGTCTCCGTGGTCGAGGAGGTTCTTTCCTCCATCCGGGTCGTGAAGGCCTTCGCGCGCGAAGGCTACGAACAGCGGCGCTTCGAGGAACGGAGCCTGGAAAACGTAGAACTCGCGCTGTGGGCGCGCACTATCAAAGCCAGGCTTTCTCCCATCGTCGAACTGATTGTGGCGGTGGGCACCTGTCTGGTCCTCGGCTATGGCGCCCGCCTGGTACTCGACGGCAAGCTCAGCGCCGGTGTGCTCATCGTGTTTCTGCTCTACCTGGGCAAGATGTACAAGCCCATGCGCGAGCTTTCCAAGATGAGCGACACCGTCTCCAAGGCCGCGGTCGGCTATGAACGCATCCAGGAGGTGCTGGAAACCGAGAGCCGTGTGCGCGAAATGCCCCGGGCGCGCCGCGCCCCTCGCTTCCGGGGCGACATCGAATTCGACCGCGTGTGCTTCGGCTATAACTCCGACCAGCAGATCCTCCAGGACGTAAGCTTCCACATCGAACCGGGGCAGTTGGCTGCCTTCGTCGGCCCCAGTGGTACCGGCAAAACCACCATCATCAGTCTCATCCCCCGCCTCTACGATCCCACCTCCGGCCAGGTGCGGATCGATGGCGCGGACATCCGCCGCTTCAAGCTCCGTTCCCTGCGCGAGCAGATGAGCTTTGTGCTGCAGGAGACCCTGCTGTTCCACGCTCCCATCTGGCAGAACATCGCCTATGGCAAGCCCGAAGCTCGCCGTTCAGAGATCGTCCGCGCTGCCGAGCTGGCCAACGCGCATGAGTTCATCGAAGCGATGCCCGAGGGATACGACACCATGGTGGGGGAACGTGGCCTTACGCTTTCCGGCGGCCAGCGGCAGCGCATCGCCATCGCGCGTGCGGTGATTCGAAACACTCCCCTGCTCGTGCTCGACGAACCCACTACCGGCCTCGATGCCGCTTCCGAGCAGGCCGTCCTGGAGGCGCTCGATCGCCTCATGAAGGGCCGCACCTGCGTGGTCATCGCCCATCATCTGGCTACCATCCAGCGCGCGGACGTCATCTTCCTGCTCAAGGATTCCACCCTCGCGGAACGTGGTACCCACGAGGAATTGCTCGCGGCCGGCGGGCTCTATGCGGAACTTGCGGCCAAACAGTTTCCCGAGAAAGAGGAACTGGCCGGGAGCAAGCCGGTGAGCCGCTAGCCAAACGCAACCGATCGTCCTTGGCTGGTCACAGCTCGTTCAGGTCCTGGATCCGCTTCTCCACGACTTGCGTGAAGCCTTCTATCTCCTCCTCCGAATATCCCCCGGCCCGAAAACAATCTGCGATTTGTTGTGTCGACAGTTGCGAGAGCAGTTGGCCGATCCAGCGGGCGTCTTCCCGCGGAATGCTCTTGACCACTTTCTCTCTCTTCCTCAGCTCGAGCCAGTGCGGAAAGATTACCGCGTTCAGCGGATGCGGCTTGCTGGCCAGATGGAAATCGACGTCCTCCGACGTCGTCTCCCGGACAAACTTTGAGCTCCGGTACTGTTCCAGGTTGCTCTTGGTGCGCCGGAAGGTGTTCCCGCTGCGCCCGAATGTGGCCCCTGCATCGCTCACCACGTAGCGATTCTCGGCCCCCTCGGCGTAGATGGAATTGTTGCCCGCCTTGATGTCCCAGTTGTTCATCAGGGCCATCATGACCCTCAGTCCATTGAGCGCCTTGGTACCTACGAAGGGATTGTCGTTCCAGCTCCAGCTCCCGATCTTCTTCCTGTTCTTGTCGCGACGCTCCAACCGCGCGCCGGTAATCACTCCATCTTTGGAAACAAACTCCTGGCCCCGGCTGAGCTTCGGCAGGCCTTCCACCCGTAATGTGGGCAAATAGTAGTCTTCATCGACGAGGTAACCCGCCGCCCACAGCAGCCGTGTGGCCGCCGTCTCGGCCTGGGCTTCCGGGCCGAGCTTCACCCGCCAGCGGACGCCCTGCTCATCTTCTACGTCAAACTTGGGAGCGGCGCCGCCCAGTTCCTCCTTCAGGAACCTGAACCTGCCGCTGGGCACGCGCTCGCGGCTGCCCGCGCCGTAGTAAGTGTCCCGCGAGGCCATGTCCTCCGGCTCGCGCCACAACACATCCGGCAGCAGCGGGCGGGTTTCCTTGGCTGACGATTGAGACTTGTCCTGTTCGCCTGTTTCCTGGGCGCTGGCCCCCACCAGGAAGCCGAGGGCGATGAGAATGAGAAGGAGATGAAATCCGGATAAGATTCTGCGCGTAGTTCCTGTGATGCTTCGCTTCAAGGTGAACCTCCTGAAAACCACTCCCACATTGCTGACTCTTCGGAACTGAGATGCCGGCCAAGCAACTCCCGGTTTCCCGGCTCGCATCTCTGCCCTTGGGTTCAAGCCCCCAAGTCCCTGTGCAATCAGTTGGATATCGCTTGGGTTTCCAGCGCATCTAACTGGGATGGCAGAGCAGTTTCGGGAGGATGAAGATGAGACTGTTGGTGCAGCCCGACGACGGTATTGCCCCGCTGGTGGCGGCGGTCAAGAACGCCAAGAAGAGCGTGGAGATTGTGATCTTCCGTCTCGACCGCAAGGAGATGGAAACCGCGTTGCAAGCCGCCGTGGAGCGCGGGGTGGCCGTGCGCGCGCTCATTGCCCACACCAACCGGGGCGGCGAAAAGACTCTGCGCAGCCTGGAAGGACGCCTCCTCGCCATGGGCATCACCGTAGCCCGCACCGGCGATGATCTGGCTCGCTACCACGGCAAGATGCTGATCGTCGATGCGCGCATGATCTACGTCCTGACCTTCAACTTCGCCCACATCGATGTCGACCACAGCCGCGGCTTCGGCATCCTCACCAAGAACGCCGAATTCATCCAGGAAGGCAGGAAGCTTTTCGAAGCCGATTGTGCCCGGCAACCCTACACCCCGGGCCTCCAGTCATTCCTCGTGAGCCCCGCGAATGCCCGCAATCAGATCGCCGAGTTCATCCGCGACGCCCGCAAGCAGCTCCTCATCTACGATCCCCGGGTCTCCGACCGGCAGATGATCCGCCTCCTTGAGGAACGGCGGAAAGCGGGCGTCGACGTTCGCATCATCGGACGCGTTGCCGGCCGCAAGGGTGATCTCGTCTCCGCCCCTCTTACCACCATGCGTTTGCACGCCAAGGTCATCATCCGCGACCGCCGCCAGGCCTTCGTCGGCAGCCAGGGCCTGCGGCAGGTGGAGCTGGATTCGCGGCGCGAAATCGGTTTCATCGTGCGCGACTCGAAAATCGTCAACGGTTTGCTCGCTGTCTTCGAGAAGGATTGGACTTCCACCGATTATGCGAAGGGACAGGAGGCCGACGCGGGCCTCGATGCCAAAGCTCTGGCCAAAGAGCTGCCTCCCCTGGCCGCCACCGTTCGCCAAGCGGTCAAGAAAGTGGTGGAGAACGCCAATGGCGAAGCCCTCGCCGATGATGAAGTGAGGGACACCGTCAAGAAGACGGTCAAGAAAGCCGTCAAGGAAGCCATCAAAGAAGTCGTCGAAGAGAAACAAATCTCGCCGTGAATCTCTGTCCAACCCCCACCGCGCCCGCACTCATCTAATGAAAAGTACCGCGATTCACATCGCGCATGCGGTGAGCTTATGAGCCGATTTCATCTCATTTCGTCCGCGATTCTCGGCACGTCTCTTGTCGCCTTTACCGTGGCCGGCTGCAACAAGAAGGAAGCGCCGCCGGCGCAGGAGGCGAGAGAGACCTCCCCTCCGCAGACGCCTGCCGTCAAACCGGCCGCGCAAGAAGATCCGCAGGTCCTGAGCGAATTCCGCAAGCGCGTGGATGACTACGTCAAGCTGCGCAAGCGGGTGGACGACTCTGTGCCCCCGCTGAAGCCCAAGCGGACCGCGGAGCAGATCGCCGAGCACGAGCAGGCGCTTGCCGGAAAGCTGCGC